>JARLHF010000034.1 GCA_031292375.1 Chlamydiales bacterium | reverse complement strand
TACTCATTAATTTTGGCAATAAACAAGTAAAAAACGGTGTAGAACGCATCATAAATGATAAATTATAAGTCTCCGTGTCTCCGCGTCTCCGTGTTTTAACTATTCAAGTTATTGATTAACAGATAGTTGAAAATCGAGCTGACGCTAAACTAAGTTATGTTACGCAAAAACTTTATAAAATAATTAATAATAACATGATAAACAGGATCGGCCTAAACGGCCGACAGGATAAGGCAAGAAAGCATTTTTCAAGAAACATTGCTTTTTTAGTCAAAGGCTACCCTGTCAGCCATTTCGGCTAATCCTGCCTACCCTGTTATTATTTATACACAAACAAGTTCAAGAATTGGCTTATGTATAACTTTCTAAAGTGACTCATGCGTAACATGAGTAAATAATTAGCCTACCAGCTTGCTTTGGTCATTCCTGGAATTAACCCCATTAATGCAAGCTCACGGAAGCAAAGACGAGAAACTTTAAACTTCCTCAAGAAGCCTCTTGCACGACCTGTCAATTGGCAACGATTTCTAAGACGTACAGGCGATGTATTGGGAGACATTTTATCTAAGGAAAGACGTGCATTAAAACGCTCTTCTTCACTAAGATTCATGTTGGCTGCAATCTTCTTTAGATTGTCTCTTTTTTCCCAATTTAGCTTAACAAGTCTTTCTCGTTTTTTTTGCTTAGCCACTGATGACTTTTTTGCCATAAACTTTTTCCTACACTATTTTTTGCGAGCAGGACCTTTCTGTCTCTGCTTACGGTTTGGATCTTTTTTGTTTATTACATAAACACGGCCTTGACGGCGCACAATTTTATCCCCTTTCAAAGGATCTGCTTTAATAGAAGCACGTACTTTCATGATGAAAAACCCGATAATAAAACAAAACAAGGCTAAGTCATACCCCAAATCGAATTTCTTTTCAATCCTTAACTTTAGAATTCTACAAAAAAACTAAAATTCCGTGGTACGACTATACAGATCCAAGCTTGCTATGCACAGTCTTTGCAATAAAACAAATCAAATCGCTATTAAGAGGACTCCAATGATTTTCCGGGCTTGCAATAATCGTTTTATTAGCCATTGAGCATTCAGGATCATTGAGCAATGCTTGAGCCAAAGAAGCCCTTGCTGCGATAATACCATCTCCTACTATTTGGATGCTATGAGATCTATCCGTCATCTGCGCGTGCATGCACTGAGCATTAAACTCTTTTTTATTAGCCGCTTGCAAAACAATCTCATGAGCACTCAGTTTTCTTGATGATTCCACAGAATCCAACTCCCAGCCAAACAACTTTATTAAGAATCCAAAAAACGAAGAGCCCATTAGAGCCGAAGCTTCATCTGATAAGCTAGAAAATGTACGGTTTTTTATAAAAACATATTTAACATCCTCTTTCAACTTATGAGCTTTCAGAGCCTCACCCTGAACTCCTCCTCCTATCGAATACCCATATCCAATAATTTGCTCTGCACCAATACCATGTTCTTTATCTTCCAAGAATTGCAACATAGCATTATAAGCTTTAACCATGGCGTTTTTGCTAGGTAGACCCGTACTTGATCCAACACCTGGATAATTAAACACTAAAGCATTACCCTGCAGACTGCTTAAAATATATTTGAAATGATTGTTTTGCAATTTATCTTCACAAAATTCTCCGTTGCCACCTGTTACAAGCACCCATCTTTTATTATTCAATGTACTTGGCTTGCCCATGATTGTTGCATCTATTGTATAACCATCCACTTCTATGGAAAACCTCTTATATTTCCACTCTTTTGTTAAACAAATTGTGCGTCTTTGCAAATCAGCATAATTAGCGCCGTACCAAAAAAGATCTGGGCTTGACGAGGGTAACAACCCCAATTTACCAATAAGCGCCTGCAATAAACGATAAAAAGCTATAGGGAACACAATATAAGATAAAATCTCTTTTATAATCCTATGAGCCTTACTTTCCGTGCTGGCATCGTAAATTGCCGGTAAAGCATCACTTTGCCTCAACGTTTTTTGCGTAGCTTCCTTGTAATCTGACTGGCTATAAAAAGCATCTTTTCCTTCTAAAAAATCCCTGAATCGATTAGTTTGAACAGTAACACTCATTATTAACCCTTAAGTTTTTTATAACAGTATACATCAACACATGAATTAATCTTTACAAATAAGAGATGAGTCGCTACCATTCTCGTCATCTTGAAATTATATGATGTGGAGATGCTCTCATGAAACGTACCTACCAACCAAGTAAACGTCGTAGAAAGTCTGTAAATGGCTTTTTAAAGCGCATGTCAACAAAAGGCGGAAGAAAAGTAATCAACCGTCGTCGTAGGCAAGGACGCTACCAATTAACGACAGCATAAGCTATTCCTTTCCAAAAACACTACGGCTTCGTAAGCGTTATGAATACAAGCTTGTACGCGAAAAAGGTATTTGTCATTTCAGTTCTAATCTTATTATAGAAGTTAAACACACAAATACCTTATCGAAACCAAGACTTGGCATTACGGCATCTAAGCGTTATGGAAAGGCCCATGAGCGCAACCGATTTAAACGCATTGCAAGAGAAGCCTTTCGCTTATGCCACAATGATATGCCACATGGCCTGGAAATTGTATTAAAGCCAAGGGAAAAAGCAAAGTTTGCCAGCACAGAGCAAATTATCCAAGATTTAAAAACCTTCATCAAGCCTTTGGAATGCCCTAATGCAAAAGAAGACTCTATTTAAAGTTATCGCATGGTCTGGCCTTGCAATCTCTCTATTCTCTAGGTTTGCTCTTGGAACCCCTTGGAATCCCTATCTTCTTTTTATAGGAGCGCCTCTCGTAATTATTGGCCTCACAGGCCTAATCATTTATTGGAAAGCCAATTCAGTCGACCACGCGTAAACACATCGGCAACTTTTTAAATATTGCCCTCTAAATATCTTTATTTAAACTTAATGTTATTCCGCTACAATCTTGCCATGCATGAAAATATTATTGTATGCTAGAGTTAAGTAATATAAAAGTTTAAGTTAACATGCCCGCGTTTTAGGATTATCTATGTCAATACCTTCCAACTTACCGCCTTCTCCTTCTTACTCTCCCGAACCTCCACGTACGGGCTTGTTAGCTACTCTACGTGCTCTCTGGAATGGGCTTGTACATAAAGTTTCAGAATTATTTTATGCAATTTTTCCTAGCTTAAGAACTTCTGCAAATCTTCCGCCTTCTCCACCCCTTGATAACCGCGTAAGTCAACACCTTCCAGACTCACCCCCTCCAGGACCTATAGTACCACTACCCTTAAGACCTGTACCACAACCTTCCCCTCCAAAACCTGCGGCCGCTGCTTCAATTCCAGCACAACCATCTCTTCCTCCTGCAAATCCTGCTCCCACAATGCAGCTATCGCCTCCTCCTCCAAGCGCGGTTCCAGCTCCAGCTCCTATGGCACAACGATTTCCTCCTCCCCCAAAGCCCAATCTGCCACCTCCAAAACCCGCAAACCCTTACGCAGCACAACATGCCTATTCTTATAGTCCAAACCCACCCTTCCAGCAACCGTCATTACCAACATCTCTCACCATACCTGCACGCCTCCTAGCATCACCACCACCTAGACTTCCAGATGATTCTAGCTCCATAACCCCTACAAGCACATCTGTTGCGTCCAGCGTAATATGTACACCTCCTCGACCAGAAGCACCAGCATTTAATCCAGAAATACATGCAACAGACATTGATACTCTTGAACAAAAGCAATTGCAAAAGGAACAACAATTTCAGGCAAATCAGCAAAAAATCCAAGCGGCTCAAAAGCAAGAAGAAGCGAAAATAACAGCACTAAAAACTGGTTGTCTAAATTGGATTGCACAAAATAATTTTGTTAGCACATTGACAAGATTTGCTGAAGGAGAAGATAAGAGCCTTGCTGCAGCTGCAAGAACTGCACAAGAGAACTTGACGCAATTAAGACTAAGCTTAGAAGATGCCTCTACTCAAGATGTAGAGGGTTTAGTCAACAGAATTAATGACCCAATCAACGTCTTTAATAGCGCTGTAGACGCTATAAATGCTGAAAAGTCAGCTGGCCTTAGAGAAAAGGATTCAACAAGAGATGCAAAATATCAAGAAGCGCTAGTAACTCTTACACCCTTTTTATCCGATAACTATCAAAAATACCTACCTAAAAACAACTCTAATCGCTTTTTTGGGATTAGAAAAAACTTATTCCATGAAATTTGCACTCAATATAAAACTTTAAGTAAAAAAACATCTTCTCATAGCGACATAACAAAACTCATTCAAGACAACATCATACAATTAGCAAGTTACGCTCAGGACATGATAGAACTTCCTCCTGTATCTAGCGATCTATGGAAAGAACAGCTTACACCCGAAGGCCAGAGACAAACCAGATTATTAGAAGATATAATAACTATAATAGCAGAAGATATGCCAAAAGAACTTAATGCAGCAGAACATGCAAACCAGCGTAGTGGAACTTTTGCTCCGGTAACAGCTTCCACAATTACCCACCTTCCACTTTTCAATCCTGCGGATGCTAGTAAATATACAAGCACTACATCAACAATAACTTCACCTGCTACTGTTGTAAGAGCCCCAGCACCATCTGCACATACTACAACATCAACAACTTCACCTAGTGCTTCTTTACAGAAAAAGACTAACTTTATAAATAGTTGTAACGGATGGCTTCCTTTTGCTGGAACAGACTTTGATGAATTAACAAATTTAAAAAATCAACTAAATCTCGCCACTGACTCAGCAACAATTGATGCTCTATGTATAACAATAAACAAGGTAGTTGATAATATCGAAAGGCATAGACAATCTACAGCATCCACTTCTACTGCTAGAGCCTCCGCGGCAACAACTTCCACAGCAAGTGCATCTGCTATTTCAGATGCCTCCTTAAACGACCCTAATAATGACTGTTGGGTATATATAAACAGTACTGAATTACCAGCTATTCTAAAAGCTATGGAACCATTTATAGGAAAAGCAAATCCTCTAATCAACGATCCTTATTGTAAATTTAAACTAAATATAGAGAAGCTATTATCTCCACAAGACTTTGCTAGATTCAAGGGAAGAAGAACACCTCTTCAGCTAGACCTCTTTTTTTGGGGATCAACTATACGAGGTGACAGAGACAATGCTAACGCTTCTTATTCAACTAGAAAAGGCAAAAATCTTAGCGACAACGATATTGTAATTATTGTACCTACACAAAACATGGCAACAGGCTCGCTGCAAACAGCAATCGAGCATGGAAAGAACGCTGATCGTACAATTGGTATACGAGTTACCGACTTGAGCGACTCTCGTCAAACCATCCTTTCAGATAATAAAACGGACACAACTCTTAAAAATCTTGTATTCGATGCAAATAGCTTAAAAGACAGATTAGCTTCAATGGTTGCAGGTTCACTAAACATCTAAAAGTAACAATGGTTATTAGACATAATGTCTATTGTGTGCGTAAACACAATGTTGTATTCTAATCTTCTATGGATGCAGAATTAAACAAGCTTAATAGTGAGCAACAAAGAGCTGTCTTTACAACAGATGGCAAGGTGCTCGTACTTGCAGGTGCGGGCAGTGGCAAGACGCGCGTGTTAACTGTACGCATTGCGCACTTGATTCGAAATTGCAATGTTTCACCAAGTTCCATATTAGGACTCACCTTTACAAACAAGGCTGCAGCAGAGATGCGAGAGCGAGTAGGTCATCTTCTTGGCGATAGGGCTGCAAAAGAAATTACACTTTGCACTTTTCATAGCTTTTGCATGAACATACTCAGAAAAGAGATTGAAGCAATTGGCTACACAAAGCACTTTAGCCTATATGACGAATATGATGTGCAAAGACTCGTCAAACAAATTGCAAGAGAACTTTTAGAACATAATAGCGATTTGCCATCACTTGCACCTACCCTTCTGGCCATTCACCAAGCAAGAAACAATGGTTTAGAACCAGAAGAAATCTCTTGTGGCACCACATGGCATGATAGCTTTTTTAAAGAGCTCTATAAGGATTTTAAAAGTAGCATGAGATCTTACAATGCCGTCGATTTTGACGACTTACTCTCTTTAACTCTAAGGCTTTTTAAAGAGCACCCAAGTATATTACACCGCTATCAAGAGCGCTTTTCACACATTTTAATCGACGAATATCAAGATACCAATAAAATACAGTACCAAATCACATCTCTACTTTCACAAAAGCATCAAAACCTCTGTGTTGTGGGTGATGATGATCAATCTATCTATGGATGGCGCGGCGCTGAAATTAAACATATTTTAGAATTTGATCACACAAAGCTCATCAAATTAGAGCAAAACTACAGATCTACTAATGTCATCTTAAAAGCTGCAAACGCCCTCATTCGCAATAATAAAGAACGACACAGCAAAGAATTATGGAGTTCTAAAGAGAGCGATCGTTTAATCGAAGTATTTCATGCTCCAACAGATATACAAGAGGCAGAAAGTGTTGTTTGTAGGCTTGTAAAATTAAAGTTAGAAAAGGGATTGAAGTGGAAAGATATTGCAATCCTTTATCGATCAAACGCGCTTGCACGGGCATTTGAACAAGCTTTATTAAAACATACCTGGAAAGATGGAGACAAATGGATAAGAGGAGTTCCCTACCAGGTCTTTGGAGGTGAAGAATATTATGAGAGAAAAGAGGTCAAAGACTTGATTGCTTACTTAAGAGTACTGCTAAACCCTATGGACCAAGAGGCCCTTTTAAGAATTATTAATCTGCCAAGGCGCGGCATTGGCGCAGACTCTCTGGAAAAACTTACTCAATTCAATCGATCTTGCCATATTTCTTTGTGGAATACCCTTGAAAATCTTGGCACAACTCTCGAGCTAGAAAAGGTGGTTCCAGAAAAGGCGAAAGAGTCCATTAAAGCTTTTATCCAACTTATTTACCTGGCAAGAAAAGAATTTCAAAGCAAGCCCTTATCGGAGGCCATGCGCTGGCTTATTGAAACAATCGACTTTAAAAAATCCATTTACGAAGATGTAAAAAGCGATACAATGAGGCAGTTTAAGTTAGATAATGTAGAGGCTTTTGTCAACTCTCTTGCTAGCTACGAAAGTGAAATGAAGGAAATGGGTAGAGACCAGGAAATTTCATTGCATGACTTTGTTACAAGCACCCCACTTGGACAAGAAAAGTCTTTTCAAAAACAAAAAAGTTTAAAAGAAGATTGTGTTGCTCTCATGACCTTTCATAGTGCTAAGGGGCTGGAATTTGAAGCTTGTTTTCTTGTAGCCATCGAAGACAACATTATTCCTCATGAAAAAAGTTTGCGAGAAACAGGGATAGAAGAGGAGAGAAGGCTCATGTATGTTGCCATAACAAGAGCCAAGCACTATTTAACCTGTAGCATGGCCAGAAATCGAAGTCAGATGGGAAAAGATATGCCCACAATACCCTCTCGATTCTTGTCTGAGATTCCCAAAGAGTTGCTTTTACCAACTCTTTGGAATACATTATAATGCGGGCCTTCAGCCTGTAAATCATCTCTTTACATGCGCCCTAGGCTTTTATATTTCAGGGCATACGCCCTGAGTAATTTGTAGACTAAATCCTGTATTATAAAAGCCTATAGCATCCGTCATAGGTGTTCAAGGTGTGTTATGTACCGTGATGTGCGCTGCGTTTGCTGTGCCAGACATTTTCTGAATGGAGGTTTCAATCTCTGGTCTTATATGCTCAGGAGCCTTTGCAAGGGCTGATTGCGCATACTCCACAGCCTTTTGAGAGTCACCCATGGTACAAAAAAAATGTGCCAGCATCAGCTGAACTTTCCATTTATTTTCATCATCCTGATTTCCAACGCCTTCAAGATAGGAGTGCAGTGGAGAGCTCACAGTATTTATCTCTCTTTTATGAGCATTTATCTTGGCAAGAGATTGAAACTCTAAAACAGCTAGAAATAGATGATGACCTTTTGAGTTGTCAGGATCTTTAGTAATGAGCGCATCTCTTACTTTTTCTGCCTCTGTAGAATTCATTTCGCCCTTTGCTATCAGATCTCGATACTGCTCTCTTAAAAAAAAAGCATTTTCAGGGGCTTGAATACCCGCATGAAGTAACACAGCCACATAATCTGCTCTATCTAACTGTTTTGCCTGGGCATACAACATTTCCAAGTCAGATGCAGAAAGCTCTGAACTATCAAGATGTGTCATTACCTCATCCAAATGTATAGCTTTACCCGATTCTTTTAAAAACATAGCAGCAGATTCATCAGCACCCTTTGGAAAGTTTCCTGCAAACCTCATTGACCCACCCGTTGGCAATAAAATAACAACCGTAGGAAATCCCTCTACTTGAAACTGCTTCTTTAAAGCTTGATTTGAACAACATTTTTCTGGGGGGAGTCTATAATGAAGCGGAAAATCTACTTTTAAAAAAACAAAATGATCCTGCATTTTTGCAACAAAAGAGGGCTTTGTCAAAATTTCTTGGTTAAATTCACGACAATTAGCACACCAATCAGATCCCTCAAAAAGAATAAAAAGGGGTTTATTTTCTTTTATCGACACCTTTTTAGCTTCTTCAAAATCATCCTTCCACTGTAATTCTGGATACGAATAAGGAGCCGTAAAAGACAATGCATCAATGCTTTCTTCTTCAACTGCCCCAAGAACACTCATATGAGAACTTGCAACTGTTAAAAAAAGTACTGCCAACCAATCTTTGAGCCTCATCATGCAACCTATTTTTTACTTACCTTTTGCGTTTTTATTTAAACTATCAAGTAGCTTTTGAGCATACTTTGCTCCTCCACCAGAGGAATATCCAAGCTTGTCGATGACTTGCTCTTTAGATGTTAACAACACAATCGTTGGAAAACCTTGAATGGAAAATTTATCTTTAAGTTCTTGGTTTTGTTTAACAACTTCTGGTGCAAGCGCTTGTTTCATAGGAAAATCTACTTTGACAAAAATAAATTTCTGCTCCACCTTTTCTACAAATTCAGGTGTTAATAAAACCTCTTTGTCAAGGCGCACACACCAGCTACACCAATCTGTTCCAGTAAATAGAACAAATAAAGGCTTATTTTCACTTTCGGCTTGGCTCAAAGCAGTCGTATAATCCGTTTGCCAAGGAAGTTGTAAAGCATGCGCCTTGTCTTCAGCAGCATAGAGCGCGCTAGCGCCACAGCTACTATTTTCCAAGCCACCACATAAAAATAATGCACTGCAACCCAGAATAAATTTAGTTAATGCTTTCATAAAACCTCGTACATAAGGTGAAATTAATCTTATATAGATACAAAGCCTATTAGAGCCATTAAACCAATAAAAAGACAATCATTATCTTCCTTTAAAAAACTTAATATATCATTATATGATCATCAACCAGCTTAGTTACAACTAGTTAAAATTTTTCATAAAACTCACGTTTTTCGTAAAGAGATTATAAAGATAGGCTGGATTGGTATTTTTTGCTATAACATTTCATCATTCCCCATTTTTTTATTAGAAAATAAGGTCTTAAACTACTATGCTAGAGCTTCCTACAATTATTTTTCGCCACAAGCGTGAAAACCTAAAAAAATGCAGTTTAAGAGGGCTTGAGAAAAGATCTGATTTTCTTTTCTTTTCCTACCCCCTAGAAACCCTTCCAAACCTAGAACACTACATTATACTAACCCTTAATGCCCCTATTCTTACAGAAAAAGAGAGTTCATTTGGCTTATGCCTCATCGATGCAACATGGCGCTATGCAGCTCAAATGAACACACAACTTGATCTCGATACAAAATTTCTCTGTAGAAGCTTGCCCCCTGAACTGCGCACCGCTTATCCAAGAAAACAAACAGATTGTCCCAATCCAGAAACGGGTCTTGCTTCTATAGAAGCCATTTTTGCAGCTTATACAATTTTGAAAAGGGATACGCAAGGTCTTTTAGAGAACTATTACTGGGCAAAATCGTTTTTTGAACTAAACCATTCTTTTTTCTTTAATTTTACAGAGCAAATGTGCTAACCTCGCCCCAGTAGCTTAAGAGACTTGTATAATTATGAGTGCATTAAACCAAGAAGGATGTATACGAAAGGATGTATACGAGAGGAGCATATGCAAATAAATCCAAACCGGTTGCATCCTTATCACTTACATCAAAATGACGCCCTACTTGTTCAGTTTATTTTTAACGAACTTTTTGTAAGTCATCAGTCCGCACTAACTTTAAAAGAACATTTCAAAGATATTGCTAACTTACCTAATAAAGAGTGCTTAGCATTGCAAAACTGCCTTGTGCAACTTTTAGGAAACCTTGCATTTAACATGCCCAATTGCTCTATCCTTCACCAAGAGGGATCTCTTATTAAACTCCGAAACTATGGTCATATTTTTTCAGAACACTTTCAAAAACACATGCAAGAGATTGAGTCTTTTTGTGCATCCATCCAAAATGGATTTCACGAAGGCCTCATGGCCAAGGAACTTATTGTTATCTCCTCTAAAAAATCATTAATAGAAAAAGATAATACAAAGCTTTGTATTCATCTAGAAACGCTCTTAAACTCTCTTTTACTTGCTCTGTCTCATCTTATTTCCATTTTGCCTCACTACAATCAAAATGAGAATCTTTTGTTCTTTCTCATGCGCCAGCGCAAAGAATTAGACCTTCTTTTGTTTCCATCAACTACAAATGATTTGTTGCTCAAAATCTATCCAGAAGGACTACAAAAGATGAAGGCTTTTCTTGAAAAAAGATATTCGGAAAAAGGCTTTCACCATTTAATCCCCTCTATTAGACTTCTTGCAGGTTAAAAAAACGTAGAGAGCGGATCAACATCCACAAAAAATGATACGTCCGAGGGCACATGAACCTCTTCACGTACAGCATGAATCTCTTCATTCATCGAATAAATGCTAGGCCCTCTTACAATAAATTGAAAACGAAACTTATCCTTTACTTTTGCATATCCTGCAGGAATAACTGGATTTAAAAAAAATGGGGAAGATAGTTTTTGTTGAAGGTGATGATGGAATAAATTAGCACAATTCAAAACTTTTTGCATTTTACTTCCTGTAAATACTACTTTAACCATATGAGTAAAGGGAGGATATCCAAATAATTTGCGCACCTCTATTTCTTCTTTATAAAATCCAAGATAATCTTGCAAAGCTGCAAACTGAATAGTAGGATTTTCCTTCAACAAGCTTTGAATGACAACTTGCCCTGCAACAAATCCCCTCCCAGACCTTCCTGACACTTGAGTAATCAACTGAAAAACATTTTCAGAAGCTCTAAAATCTGGAATATTTAAGCTAGAATCAGAATTAATCACGCCTACAAGTGTCACCGTTGGAAAGTGTAAGCCTTTGGCTATCATTTGAGTTCCAATAAGAACATCTGCTTTTCCCGTTCTAAATTCACGAAGAAGTTTTTCATGACTGCCTTTGTGCCTAGTCGTGTCTGCATCTATTCTTAGCGTACGAATTTCTGGAAAAACCGCATGTAAAGCCCTTTCTACCTGTTCTGTACCAACACCTCTATAATTTAAAGTGTCTAAACTTCCACATTTTTCACATTTTTTTGGTGGGGGCGAGAGTGTAAAACCACAAAGATGACAAGAAATAGCATTGTCACCTAAATGAAATGTTAGGTTCAAATCACAATGTGGACACTGCACCGTATGCCCACATCCCGTGCAAAGTTGTGTTGTATGGTAACCTCTTCTATTTAAAAAAAGTATCGTCTGCTCTCCTATCTCTTGTCTTTCTTTAATTCCGCTCAAAAGGGCTTCTGAAAAAAGTGTAAACCCACCTCTTTTCTCATACTCACGTCTCATATCTACAATTTGCACTTTTGGCATAGAAGCTGTTTCAGCCCTTTTAGAAAGATTGCTAAGCAAATATTTCTTTTTTTCTACATTATAATAGCTCTCCAAACTAGGCGTTGCACTTCCAAGAAGCACTGTAGCCTTTTGCAAATATCCTCGCATTACAGCTACATCCCTTGCATGATAACAAGGCAGTTCATCTGTTTGCTTATATGTATGCTCATGCTCTTCATCAACGATAATCAAACCTAAATTATGTACAGGACAAAAAATAGCAGATCTTGCCCCAATTACAATTTTAGCGTCTCCTCTTTTGATTTTATGCCACTCACAAAAGCGCTCACCTTGACTTAGGCGGTGATGTAAAATGGCTATTTTACTCTGAAAGCGCCCTCGAAAGCGCTCAACAGTTTGGGCTGTAAGAGAAATTTCTGGTATGAGCATGATTACACCTTTATCCTGCTCTAATGCCATACTAATTGCTTGTAAATAAACTTCTGTTTTACCACTTCCAGTTACGCCATGAAGAAGGTGTGTTTCAAACAGATGATTTTGAATCGACTTTAAGATCGGCTCTAAAGCACTTACTTGTTCTGCATTTAATTTTTTTGGCTTCGTCTTAAAATACTCTTCTTCAATCCACAGAGGGGTGCCTGCTTTTATACTCTCAACTTTTATCATCCCCTTTTTTTGCAACGTATCTACAGGCCCCCTTGAAAGCCCTGTCTTCTCCAAAAGATCTGTCAACAAGATCCCTTTTGAAATATTTAACATCACATCTAAAATAGCACTCTGTGCAGGATTTTTACTGCGCAGCTTTTCGCAAGAAGAACGAAGCTCCTCCTTTGAAAGAACCCTTGTAATAAAAAGCTGCTCTTTAGGCTCAATTTGCTCACGAATGCTTGCTGGAAGCAAACATTTTATAACCTTGGAAAGAGGTGCATGGTAATATTTAGCCATCCAAAGAGCCAAATCAAAAAGCTCTTCACTAATCAATGCTTGTTCGGACAAAATGGCTGCAATCGGCAAGACTTTTGCAATCTGAGTTTCACTCCTAACAGCAAAGACAAAACCTCTTCTTAACTTGCCCTTTACGGGCACTTCGACAGACATTCCTTTTTTAAGGACTAGAGCCTGCTCTTCACTCACCCCGTAATCAAGAATTTTATTGATAGACAGCTCTAAAATAACGGAGGCAAATTTTGTAAAACTCATTCTCTTCCAAAGCCTAAGTTCTTAAGCTGTAAAGTCAACTTCTTCCAAAGAGCCATCTTGAGGCTTGAGTCTTTAAAACAAGATGTAAGCTCTGTAAGAAGAATTAAAGGAATATTGCCAAGAAAGTGCTCTCCCACCTTATTAGACTCTTTATAATGCTTCATGATGCTAGGATAAGAATAAATTAAATTACTACTTGCAACAATAAGTTTAAGAATTGGTGATTGCAAAAATTTTTCTACCCCTTCTCTTTTTTCTATTTTCTCTATAACTAGTGCACTTACCGATGCCTCATAATAAGAAATCGCTTTTGCAATATTTAACAAAAAAGATGCTTGCTTATCCTGCTCCTTATGCAACAAAAACACGATTTGAGAAATTTTTGGCTCACTTTTCCACCCTGTTTTGATCAACACTGCTTCTTGATCGTCTAAGGTACTATCCAAAAATAAAATATTAGGAAACTGCAATTTTACAGCTTTTTTTATATCGTTCAAAGGATCTTCTAAAGCAGAAATTATTGGCTCTAAAACAATCTTAGAAGACATTGGATCTAGAAAAGAGGGATAAACTCCTGGCTCTTCAACAACTTTTTTTACTTCTAGAATAGGAGGAGAAGGCCTTTCCTTTTCTGGAAGGGGAATTGTTAGCTTTACAACTTCCTCCAAAATTTCTGATTTGATACTTTGTTCTTGTACTTTTTTTGTTAATTTCGAATGATCTAAGTCTACTCCATCATCCTTAATAAAAAGCAGAGGGTTCTCTTGTTGAATAAACTGTCTTGTCAAACCTACAAGTTCATGAAACTCTATTACAAGCTTTTGAATGTGAGCGCGAGTCATTATACTTTCTATTGTTCAATTTTCAGGCGATTATATCTGACTTGCAGAGCTTGGACAAAGAAATTCTCTTTTCTTCTGATCTTTTTTTTTCTACTTACGACCTCTTGTCAAAATAAACCTACTGATTCCAAGTTAACACATGAGGCTACACTACAACAAATCACAACACTTGCATTCCAAAATGAAACTCAAAAAGCATTTACACTCTCCAAAGAATTACTTTTTTCTTTAAATTCCCCAACTTCCCTAGAAGACCTACTTTTACATGCGGAGACTCTCGATAAAATCTGCGCTCTACTCTCTTCTCCTACCTACACCAGACACCTGCAAACAGACTTAGAAAAGCTTTCTTCTCTAATTAAAAAGTGCACCCTTCAACAAGAGATCACTTTTTTTACATTAAAAGCGCATCTACATCGCTATAAAAATGAAGTAGACCTTGCAAAAGAGTGTTACGCAAAAACTTTTCTTACCTACCCAAAACTCATTCAAGAGCTTTCTTTGCAACGCTCTGTAGTTGATTCTAAGGCCGTTGCCTTCCATATGATTAAGAGTGATCTTCGCTTGCTTCAGTTAGAATGTGCAGAGCTTTACTTTCATGAAAAGAATGCAGAACAAGCAATTCCTCTCTTAGCTCAAGCAGTGGTAGATAAGGACAACTCTTATCTTAAAAAAAGAGTAAAATATTTAACTGAAAGATGTCTTACATTAGAAACAAACCCAGACATTCATAATGCATGCCAAATAGGGATAACGCCCCTTCAATTTGAGCTCTTGCAAACATATAAGGAATTGCATATCTTAAAAAAATATTTCCTTTATTCCGGAGGTAGTGAAGAGTGGATTTCATTACAAAATTCTTAAAAGCAAGCTTTCAACTAAAGCTTTTCATCATAACAATCATCCTATTTACCCTTATCATCATTCTATCCACGCTCATTCCCTACTTACGCATTGCGAGCAATTTTCAGCAGTAAGTAACTGAAAAGGACCTATTTTTTGTGCCTGTTTACCAGCGTAAATAAGTGCACCCCCCTCTGCTCTTTGAGGGGTTTGCTCGTGAAAGTATTTTAACCCTTCCAAAAAGGACGATGAGAACGTTTGGCTACTTTTAATTTCAATGGGCACAAGGTGTCTACCCTTTTGTAACAATAGATCCACTTCCCTCCCAGAAACATCTCGATAAAAATAAAGTCTTGGATCCATTGCTTGATTGTAAGAAGCCTTCATTAGTTCCATAACAACCCAATTTTCAAACAAATTACCATAAAAAGAATCTTTAACCAACTGCTCTTTTGTATCAATCCCAAGAAGATAACATGCAAGTCCTGTGTCCACAAAATAGATTTTTGGAGATTTGATGAGTCTTTTACCAAAATTCTCAAAATAAGGCTCAAGACGAACAAGAATATAAGTTGCTTCTAATACAGAAACCCACTCTTTAATTGTTATAGCAGAAACTCCAACATCCGATGCAAGACTTGCATAATTAATCAATTGCCCGATTCGACTTGCAATTAGCTTAATGAAGCGCTCAAATTGGATCACATCTTTTACTTGTAAAATCTGCCGCACATCTCGCTCAACGTAGGTTTGGAAATAACTACTATAAGCACTAGATATTGGTAAACTTTCTTTATAAATTCTAGGATATCCCCCTTTAAGAATAATCTCTTCTAAAGAATCTTCTATGTTCGCATGACGCATCTCTTGTAAACTTAGCGGAAGAAGCCGCAAGAGGGCAGTTCTTCCCGCGAGGGATTGTGAAACAGCGTTATGCAAAGCTGCCTGGTGACTACCTGTCAAAATAAACATCCCTTTTTGATCCACCTCATCCATGCGAACTTGAATATATGAAAGAAGATGAGGAACTCTTTGAACCTCATCTAAAATAGCTCCATCTGGATAAGATTGCATAAAACTTCTAGGATCCAAAGTTGCAAGAGACCTATTATCAGCATCTTCCATATTAACATAAGGTTTATTTGGAAAAGCTCTTCGAACAAGGGTTGTTTTTCCCGCCTGGCGCGGACCGAGCAACGTAACAACCGGATACTTGGTTGCAAGATCTTGAATATAAGGAGTTAAAAATCTGCTAAACATATACTTTCGATAATCTAAAGTTGTACTTCAGATTATCATAGGTTATATTTTTTAACAACAACTCTGCTTTTACTCGATATATTAATCAAAATGATGTTACCCTGCCTGCCGTTAAATAATTAAGGTTGGAAAATTATGAGAGTACAAAACAATAATCAAGAACTACAAAATCATCCCATTAACAGAGATGGAAGAGAATTGCGAGAAAACATTAGAGGAGTTTTTGGGCGAGTAATTGAAGTCCTAGAAGGTGGAAGAGAGGGTCTCTTTGGTCAAGCAATTAATCAGAGACTTCCAGAAATACAGCTCTTTAATCCTCAAGCGGAACCATCTGAGCAAAATGAAGCGCTACGCGGGATAATTAACCAAGAGAGAAATGTTCAAAGATTTATGAGCGACACCATTGGCTGCTTATTCAGTGATTATCAAAAAGCTCGATATATGAGCATGGTGCTAGCAGTAACTACGATTGTCTTAGTGTTTTTACTCTGTGCAAAAAAAGAACCTGATTTTCGTTTATAACCTGAGTTTTGGGTTTATAGGAAATCTTTTAATGGACAAATATTCGCTAAAAGCAAAAAATTGCCTGTCAATTTATGAAGCGAGAATAAAAAATGATTGAGCCTCCAGAATATCACTCTCACGAAGAATTCATTAATCGTAGCAAGAAGCTTGCAGAAATTCGAGGTATTGGCATCGACCCCTACCCTGCAAAATTTCTACCTCAAACTACGGTAGATGCTCTTTTAAAGAAATATGCAGATCTTTTGGTAGGTGATAGTGAGTTGGCAGAACAAGCAAACACAGATTGTGTTCTAGTTGCGGGCAGGCTTGTATTATTTCGTGCAATGGGGAAAAATGCATTTGCTCAGCTTCAAGATGAAAATGAACGCATTCAAGTAATGTTTAATAGAGAGCATACTCTCGTTGTAGGATATAGTGAGAATAAAGATTGTGAACTTACACCCTTAAAGTTCTTAGAAAAGAAAGTCGATATGGGAGACTTTCTTGGAATAGAAGGACATCTCTTTCGCACCCATAAGGGCGAACTTACTATCTATGCAAAAAAAGTAACTCTTTTGTGTAAATCACTTTTACCCCTTCCAGATAAGCATAGTGGCCTTACCGACAAAGAACTGCGCTATAGAAAGCGCTGGCTTGACCTTCTTGACCACAGGGATGTAAGTGCAACATTCAAAAAACGCAGCCAAATTATTCGTTTCATTAGAGATTATTTCGAGGAGCATGAGTTCTTAGAGGTAGAAACACCTATTCTTCAAAATATCTATGGAGGGGCCGAGGCAAAACCCTTTATCTCTCACATTAACGCACTCGACCACCAACAAGTCTTTTTGCGTATCTCTCTAGAGATCCCCCTAAAGAAACTCATCGTAGGCGGCACTAGAAGAGTCTATGAAATTGGTAAAGTGTTTCGCAATGAAGGCCTTGATAAAACGCACAATCCAGAATTTACCATGGTGGAAGCTTACGCTGCCTACTGGGACTACAATGACATGATGGTCTTTGTTGAGACGCTTTTTGAAAGGATTGCCCTATACCTTTTTGGAACAACCGAATTCTCCTACCCCCACCCAGCAACAGGAGAGTCCATTTTATTAAACGTCAAAGCTCCTTGGAAACGTCTAAGCATGAAAGAGGCTATTCTTCATTATGCAAAAATAGATGTCGACAAACTATCAACAGAAGAGCTTCTTACTTTATTAAAAAACGAAGGCACTATTGACCCTAAAAAATTAAAAGATGCTCCACGTGGAACGCTCATTTCACTACTGTTTGCTGAAAAAGTAGAAGAGCACTTAATTCAACCGCACCACATTATCGACCACCCTATTGAGACCACACCTCTTTGTAAATTACACAGAAACCCCAAAGAAAGAGAAGAGCGTATTGTAGAGCGTTTTGAAAGCTTTATTTTAACAAATGAAATTTGTAATGCTTATACAGAACTCAACGATCCAGAATTACAAAGAGAGCTACTCGTATTACAAGCGTTGAAAAAAGAAGCTGGTGACGAAGAAGCAAACCCTATCGATGAAGAATTCATCGAAGCGATCTGTCAAGGTATGCCTCCTACTGCAGGTGTAGGTATTGGTATCGATCGTTTGGTTATGCTCTTTACTGGAGCCATTTCTATCAGAGATGTGCTCTATTTTCCTATCATGAAACCTGCCACACATGAGTGATATGTATTGCTGGAAATGTTCAAGCAACGTTGATTTTCTTGGAAAAATCACATTCAGAAGTATTTGTGAAGCTTGCGGAGCCTCTTTGCATACTTGTAAACAGTGTAAGCATTATGCTCCTGGGAAACCCAATGATTGTAACATTCCTGGAACCGACTCTATTGTCGACAGAGAACAAGCCAATTTCTGCGAAGATTTTGAATCTAGGCAAGAAAAGGGAGCCTCCACCTACATCAAACCCTCTGATATCGAAAAGCGCCTCTTTGGAGGCCAATAAT
This sequence comes from Chlamydiales bacterium, assembly GCA_031292375.1. NCBI lineage: Bacteria > Pseudomonadati > Chlamydiota > Chlamydiia > Chlamydiales > Chlamydiales bacterium. The sequence goes on along the minus strand of JARLHF010000034.1, from coordinate 4,257 downwards.
TATACACAAACAAGTTCAAGAATTGTTTGTGTATATAGCCAAGAAAAAACAGCTTTAAATTTTACGAACGAACTTGCGTTAAGAAGTAGGCCCTAGAGTAAAGTCGCAACCTTTCTCGATTAATGTATCGATATACTTTAAGTCATAATCATTGGATAAAAAGCCTAAATCTTCAAACATGTATTGATGAAAAGGAATAGTTGTATGCACGCCACCTATATGAAACTCTCGAAGAGCTCTTTTTGCTCTTGCAATCGCCTCTTCTCGAGTATTTCCTTTTACAATTAGCTTGGCTATCATAGAGTCATAGTTGGGGGGAATAGAATAGCCTGAATAGCAAGCACTATCTACTCGAACATGAGGCCCACCAGGTGGCAGATAATATTCAAGCCTTCCTGGACTTGGAGCAAAGTTATTAACAGGATTTTCTGCGTTGATACGGCACTGTATTACGTGCCCATTAAATTGCACATTCTTTTGCTTTAACTTAAGCTCTTCTCCCATGGCAATAAGAAGTTGTTCTCTTACAAGGTCAACACCTGTAAGCTCTTCTGTAACGGTATGTTCCACCTGAATGCGCGTATTTACTTCCATAAAATAAAAATTCATATCTTTATCTAAAAGAAACTCAACAGTCCCAACAGAAAAGTATTTTGCAGCTTTTGCAATACTTACAGCAGCATTTCCTATCTTCTCTCTAAGTTTAGGTGTAAGAATGGGGCTTGGAGCCTCTTCAATAAGCTTTTGCCTTCTTCTCTGAATAGTACAATCACGCTCTCCAAGATGAACGTAATTACCATGCTTATCACCGATAATTTGAACTTCAATATGCCTTGGATTGAAAATCATCTTTTCTAAATACACTTCTGGATTACCAAAAGCTGCTGCTGCCTCTGCACGAGCAGCTGCAAACTGCTTTACAAATTCCTCTTCGCTATAGGCAATACGAATCCCTTTACCACCGCCACCTGCAACTGCTTTAATAAAAATGGGAAAGCCAAGTTTTTTGACCTCTATAAGAGCATCTTGTTGTGTGCTGACAATGCCATCAGAACCTGGAATCACTGGACACTTAGCATTTTTTGCTGTAGCCTTTGCTTGAGCCTTGTCACCAAGAAGAGCAATCGATGCAGGTGCAGGTCCAATAAAATTTAAACCACAGCTCTCACAAATGGATGCAAAGCTTGCACTCTCACTTAAAAAACCGTAGCCTGGATGAATCGCATCCGCACCTGTAATTTCACAGGCTGACAGGATATTTGCTGTCTTTAAATAAGATTTAGAGGAAGGCGCCTCTCCAATGCAAATCGCCTCGTCTGCATGCAACACATGAAGTGCTTCGTGATCTGCTTGACTATATACAGCAACTGTTTGCAGACCAAGATCATGACATGCACGAATAATTCTAACGGCAATTTCACCGCGATTAGCAACTAGTACTTTCTTCATAACTTAAACTACACAACACGAAATATTTTAGTACCAAACTCAACAGGGCTGCCACTTGCAAGTAACACTTCAGTAACAGTTCCAGATATCCCTGCTTTTACTTCATTCATCACTTTCATGGCTTCAACAATGCATACAACGGTATTTGCATCCACTTTATCTCCTACCCTTACAAAAGGCGGATCATCAGGTGATGGCGAACTATAAAACGTTCCTACCATTGGAGATGTAATAAACCTACCTGCTTCTTCAGCTGGCGTTGTAGATACTGTAGCAACATTATGTGTAAACAAAGGCTCTGCTGTTCTTACGGAGGGCAACGCATGTGGATGCTCTGAGCCATATTCTGATCTCAAAAACGAATGAGCCTGTTCTCTGTCCACAAATTCATTGGACTGCCGCTCAATTTGCAGCTCAAACTCTCCCTCTTTTTTTAAAACAACTTTTGTAATTCCAGAGCGCACCATCGCACCCATGAGCTCTTTAATTTGTTTCAGTTCCACGTTGTAACCTTATATTAAAATTTTACCCAGATCAGCTTATACGCGCTGAATATATTCCCCGTCCTTAGTATCCACTTTTATAATATCGCCCGACTCAATAAAAAGCGGCACATCAATGCGAGCTCCTGTTTCAAGAATTGCAGGCTTAACTTGATTACCACTCACATGAGACACATGTTCTTTTCCTTCCGTTCTTGCAACCATAAGTTCTAGGAACTGAGGCAGTTCTACTGCAAAAACTGTATCTCCATAAAATGTAGCTTTAAGCTCGACACCCTCTTTGAGGTATTGACGATTATCCCCTATCACTTCGGAAGGAACAAGTACATGCTCTAAATTACCAATATCTAAGAAAAGATAATCTTTACCTTCTAGATAAAGAAACTCCAACTTCTTTTCTACGAGAGAAACATCTTTTACAGCTTGGTTTAACTTAAAATTCTTTTCAATAACCTCGTCGCTAGTGAGGTCTCGAAGTTTTGTCTTAATAAAAGGCGTTCCCTTAGCAACAGTTACCTTAACGCTCGATTCTACTCGATACAACTTGTTATTTAGAGAGATCGTCATGCCTGGAGTGATATGATTACTTGTGGCCATGAAAAATATACCTTCTATTTATTATCAGTGAAAAAAAACATAGGCGATATAAGGCATAAAATCAATCAAAACTTAAAGGGTCAAGCGAATCTACTCGCATTTTTATCAAGAATTATGTAGAATTGGCACCCTAATTCTTAATTACATAAGGTACTCTATGAGTTTTACTGACTTAGGTCTTCATCATCAATTGTTAGAATCATTAGAAGAAATGGGCTTTACAACCCCCACTCAAATTCAACAAGAAATCATTCCACACATCATCGACGGAAGAGATGTTATTGCTTCTTCTCAGACAGGAACTGGAAAAACTGCAGCATTTTTACTGCCTACTCTTCATAGACTTCTTCAAGAAAAGAAAAAAGGAATTAGAGCGCTGATTGTTTCCCCTACAAGAGAACTTGCTCTTCAATCTGCAGATTTCTTAAAAAACCTTTCTAAAAAAATTCCTTTAAGAAGCATCGCTCTTTTTGGTGGAGTTCCTCTAAGACCCCAAATCCAGGGACTAAGACGCGGTGTCGACATTGTCTTTGCAACACCCGGAAGACTCCTCGACCATATCGAACAACAAACTCTTTCTCTCTCTCTTTTGGACACTCTTATTCTCGATGAAGCAGATCGCATGATGGATATGGGCTTTCTTCCAGATATAAAAAGGATTATATCTCTTCTACCAGCCAAACGTCAAAATCTCATTTTCTCAGCTACAATGCCTCCTGAGATTATGAAGCTTGCAAAAGATATGGTGCAAGACCCCATCACTGTTTGCATCGGCTCAAGATCTTCTACTCCCTCAAAGGTGCGCCAAACTATCTATCCTGTTATCAGAGAGCAAAAGACAGAGCTCTTTTTAAAACTTCTTGAAGAGAAAAAAGAAATCTCTTCTGCAATCGTCTTCACTAGAACAAAAATGGGAGCAGATCGCCTAGCTGACTCATTAGAAGAAGCTGGTATCAAAACTTCTGTCATTCATGGAGATCGTAGCCAAGCTCAGCGCTCTTATGCACTTTTGCGCTTCAAGCAAGGTAAGAGCCAGATTCTTGTCGCAACAGATGTTGCAGCAAGAGGTATTGACGTCAAGGATGTCTCCCACGTTGTAAATTACGATGCCCCTTCAACACCAGAAGACTATATCCACCGTATTGGAAGAACTGCAAGAGCCGACACTACAGGAGATGCATTTAGCTTTATAGCTCCAGATGAAGAGGCTATGCTTCGCAGCATCGAAAAAGAGATTCGCTTACAGATTCCTCGCATTTTCGTCGACAATTTTGAATATAAACAGATTCCTCACAAAAGACCATCTAGAAGAGGTCCTAGAGGAAACTCTCATTTTCACAATCAAGAGAGAAAACGCTCCTCTCCCCCATCATTTGGTGAAAGAAGACGCTCCCCCAGTAGCAACCAGGGCGAGTCCTCATACAGTAATGACCAGCGCCCCTCATCCTACAACAAAAAGCCTTTGCGCAAGCCCTTTCGCCAGGAATACAAGAAGGCTGTGCCATAAAACTCTTACTGTTTTGGAAAATGAACAAAGCAATCATTAATAGACTTCTTGCATAATTAGCTTTGCTTGTTAAAATTGTCTTTTTTGACATCTTTATCGTTAAATTTTTCAACCATATGTTCACATATGCTTGAAAAATTTATCAATAAATCTACTCAAAAAATTTCAATTTTTCTAAGCAAAGCTAATTATGCAAGAAGT
>JARLHF010000033.1 GCA_031292375.1 Chlamydiales bacterium | reverse complement strand
TGCTTGTTAAAATTGTCTTTTTTGACATCTTTATCGTTAAATTTTTCAACCATATGCTCACATATGCTTGAAAAATTTATCAATAAATCTACTCAAAAAATTTCAATTTTTCTAAGCAAAGCTAATTATGCAAGAAGTCTATTGTATACACAAACCAATTCTTGAGCTTGTTTGTGTATAGCAAAAAAGTAGTGAATGGCACAAACAACATTTGTATTTTTATTAGTTTATGCTACGGTGCAATATATATACTAAAAAATTGGAGAATCGGTATGTCAGAGGGAGTTGGAGGAGTACGTGAATCACTACCTATTGTACAGCAACCTGCACCAGAAGTTAAGGTGTCTGCACAACTTACAGAGATAGTTGTAAGGGTATGCAAAGTTGCAAAGGAACAAAATGCTCCGACGATAATAGAGAGGATAAGAAGCAAGTTTCCATTTTCGGCAAGACAAATAGGAAAGGGCTTCTTGTATATTGATATTTTTGGTCAGGCTCGCACTATACTCAACAGTGGATTAAAAATAGCCATGTTGGGCAAGCCATTGCCACCAGAGCCACCAAGTCCTAAAAAAGAGGCAGATTCACTTTTAGATGTAGGTTTAAAAGTGTTAAATACGGGCCTAAAAGTATATGGTATTGCAATGAGTAGTATAGGTGGCTTTACGAAGGGTGCAGCATTGAAAGGTGAAGTTGAAAGATTACGCTCTATATTCATTTGGGGAACCTTTTATGATAAAGTAGAGGGCGTTTTAAATTTTCTATCTGCATTGGTTGGCTTTTTAGCTATAAGCTTTGGAACAGTTTCATCCATTGCAGGTAGGATTGTAGCTCCTGTTTTGTCATTACCTCTATTAGTCATTAGGCTGTTGCTTCAAGTCCTCTATACGGTTAAGGGCATTATAAATACCGTTTATATTTCGCGTAATTTGTCTACAATCGATAAATTGCTTTCGACTAAAGAAGAGAATCAAAAAAGGCTTTTAGATACTTTAAAAGCCATTCAAGACTTGGATAATAAGATACGGCAAGAAAATAATGAGTTAAGAGTACAGCATAAAGGAGAATCTGTTAGTTTTGAAATTTTTTTATCAGGAAGATATGAAGGGCGCTTGGTAAAAGAATGGAGTTATCATATTAAAAGTAAATTATTTTATAAGCAAGAAGGCGTGCCCTATTATAAAAAAGTCATGCAAGACATAGAAAATGTTCAACATTCTCTTGATGAAGTTATAGAAAGGTTAGATATCTTGGAAGCCCTTCCTGAGGCATCTGAAGATTGCAAAGCTTTAATAGAGCAAAAAGTGGCTTTAGAAAAGCAATTAGAAAAGATGATAAGTGCTGGAATAAAGTGGATTATAGCTGTGCGTGATGAAATGCAAAGGGAGCGAAATATGATGTTATCGTCGCTACTTGCACTCATTGCAAGCACAGCGGCTGTAGTTTTAGGAATGTTTACGGCGCCTTATGCAGTTCTTGCTGTACTGATCGCAACAATTATAGCAAGTCTTTTAAGGATTACATTTGATGTTTTGGCTTTGCAAAAGGATTATACTATTACCAAAAATCAACAACAATGGATTGGCGGAATCGTTGCAGAAGCATTAGTTGCAGAGGCAAGAGCCTCTACAAATAGGTTAGCTTTTGTAAAGTCTTATAATTTTACAAAGCAGTGTCCAGAGGATGAGTTTTTTAAAGAATTTAAAAAGTTCATTAAGCAAAGAATTTTAGAGCAAGGAGCAAAAGGTCTTTTGAGTGGCTCTTTACTTGAAAAGCTTAAGGCCTTCGACAGGGAGGAACTTTCTGAGGATGCTAATACAAAACTTAGAGAAGATTTTAATAAAATCCTCAATCGTTTAATAGTGCCTTCTTCTAATAAATTGAGCCTTACAGAAGATAGCCCTACATGGAAGCTGTTAAAGCAAATGAAAGGAGATTTTCGCCTTAAAGAACTTATTGATGATTGCTCTTTTCAATATCAAAAGCAGCACAAGAAATTTATGCGTAAATTTGTTGCTGTAAAACTCGATGTAGCCCCGCAGTCATTATGAGTGAAAAACTTATATTCAATTTTGCAGAGAATCCTTTGTTGTTTGAAAGGCTTTATGAAGAATACTGCAAAGATAACAAAAGTGTAGACAGTTCATGGAAATCTGTTTTTTCAAATGTTCTTGAGGAGAAAAAAGAGGCATCTCTTGGAAATATAACTTGTGGCACCATGAGGATCGAATTTACCCATCAAACACAAGAATGGCTCCAAAGGGCATTAGAAGAGAAATCTTTATCGTCGGTGTTTACAGAAAAGGAAAAGCTTGAGCTTTGTTTGCAATTGAGCCGAGCAGAACTTTTTGAAGTTTTTTTGCACACAAAATATGTAGGGCAAAAACGTTTTTCTCTGGAAGGAGCAGAAACGCTTATACCTATGCTTACAACGATTATTGAAAAAAGTGCAGATGAGGGTGCAAGAGATTTTGTCATTGGTATGCCCCATAGAGGGCGATTAAATGTATTGGTAAATGTGCTGCATAAGTCCTATGCAATGGTCTTTAGTGAATTTGAAGATGATGTAAACAAAATGTACTTTGAGAGTAGTGGAGATGTAAAATACCATAAAGGATTTTCTTCTGACATCATGCTACGCTCGTCTCACAAGGTTCATATTGCCCTTGCACCTAATGCAAGCCATGTAGAATCAGTAGATCCTATTGTTGAGGGAAAGGTGCATGCAAAGCAGGTAAAAAAGGATGATAGAGAACAAAACCAAGTAATACCCATTTTAGTTCACGGAGATGCTGCAATTTGTGGTCAAGGGATTGTATATGAGACTATGCAGCTTCAAAAACTTCCTGGATATGGGAATGGAGGTACAATTCATATTATTATTAATAATAAAATTGGCTTTACAACTATACCTAAAGACTATATGTCTACAAGTTATTGTACAGATATTGCAAAAACGTTTGATGTGCCTGTGTTTCATGTTAATGTAGAAGATCCAGAGCAGTGCCTATTAGTCTCTTCTCTTGCCGTGCAACTGCGTAATCAATTTCACACAGATGTGTTCATTGATTTAAATTGCTACCGTAAATATGGCCACAATGAGAGTGATGATCCAAGCTTTACTCAGCCCTTAGAGTATCGATCAATTAAATTAAAAAAGTCTATCCGTCATTTATATGTTCAAAAGCTATTGAGAGAGCAAAGTGTTCAAGAAGATCTTGTTAAAGCCCTTGAAAGAGAGTATAGTAGCCGTTTGCAAAAAGAATTAGAATTTATTAAAGAGACAAAGATAGAAAATCAAGATGTTCCAAAAGCTCATTCAGAAGATCTTTTTGAGAAAGTAAACACTTCTGTCAGTAAGTCTATATTACAAGAAGTTGCTTATAAACTTAGCTCTATTCCCCAAAATTTTCATCTTCATAAAAAAATTGTTAAGCTTATGGAAAATAGGCTTCAAATGATAGAAGAGCGTCAAGGTATTGATTGGGCAATGGCCGAGCAGCTTGCCTTTGCAACGCTTCTTTTAGAAAAAAAGCATGTGAGGCTTTCTGGGCAGGATTCACAAAGAGGAACGTTTAGTCAAAGACATTGTGTATGGGTGGACCAAGACAAGGAAGATGAGTGTTATATTCCCTTGAATCATTTAAAGGAAGATCAAGGCTTGTTCAGCGTGTACAATTCGCCCCTTTCAGAATTTGCAATCCTTGGTTTTGAATATGGTTATAGCCTTTCTTACTTGGAGGGACTTGTTATTTGGGAGGCGCAGTATGGTGATTTTAGTAATGAGGCGCAAGTTATTATAGATCAGTACATTGCAGCAGGAAAGCAGAAGTGGGAAAAGTCTTCTAATATCACGTTATTTTTACCTCATGGCTATGAAGGTCAAGGACCTGAGCACTCTTCTGGAAGGATGGAGCGGTTTTTACAGCTTGCAGGGGATGGGAATATGCAAATTATAAATCCTACGACACCAGCACAGTTTTTTCATCTTTTAAGAAAACAGGTTTATAAAAAAAGATCTTCTCCTCTCATTGTATTTACTCCTAAGGGCCTTTTAAGGTATGAAAAATGTAAAAGCCTCTTATTAGAGCTTTCTTCAGGTAAGTTTGAAGAGATATTGGATGATTTAGAAAAATATAGAAGTGCAAAAATACTTCTCTTTTGTAGTGGAAGAGTTTTTTATGATCTTATCTTAGAAAGAGAGAATAGATGTAGAAGTGATATTGCCATTATTCGCATAGAACAATTGTATCCGCTTCATGAGGAGAATCTTAAGAGTATCATTAGTACGTATCAGCAAATAGAAGAGGTCTTTTGGGTACAAGAAGAGCCTCAGAATATGGGAGCATGGAGTTTTATGCAGCCTCGTTTGCAGCAATTATTGAATACAAAACATAAGTTCGGTTATAGAGGAAGAAAAGAAGCTGCAGTTTCTGCTGTGGGATCGCATGCGCTTCATTTACAAGAGTATGAATCTATTATGAGCAAAGTGTTTGAATGAAGGTAGAAATTAAAGTCCCTTCAATGGGTGAGTCAATTACAGAGGCAACAATTGGCCGTATCTTAAAAGAAAATGGCTCACATATTGTTTTAGACGAAGAATTGGTTGAGTTAGAGACAGAAAAAGCAACACAGATACTCTATGCTCCAGTAGAAGGCGATATTTTTTATGCTGTCAAAGAAAATGATACAGTAAAAGTTGGTGATGTCATTGGTTTTATTGAAGAGACAAAAGCTCTACACAAACAAATTGAGAGCATACCTGTTGTAAAAGAGGAAGCTAAAAGAAGTATCAAGCATCCAATGAGTCCTATCAGAAAGTTCATTGCGAGTAAGTTGATTCTTACCAAAGAAAAAACTGCAATGCTTACAACTTTTAATGAAGTAGATATGTCTAAGATAATAGAGATGAAAAATTCTTATAAAGAACTTTTTGAAAAGGAGCACAAGGTTCATCTTGGTTATATGTCTTTTTTTGCAAAGGCTACAGTAGAGGCATTAAAGATGGTTCCTATTCTCAACGCCTCTATCGAGGGTGAATTTATTGTTCAGCGAAACGATTATGACATAGGTATAGCTGTTAGTACGGATAGAGGGGTTGTTGTTCCTGTTATAAGAAATTGTGATATACGCTCATTTGCAGAGATTGAAAGGGATTTAGATATATTTGCAAAACAAGCTTGTGAGGGGATAATATCTGCTGATGCTTTTCAGGGAGGATCTTTTACCATAACAAATGGGGGTGTTTTTGGATCACTTTTTTCTACACCCATTCTCAATGGCTCTCAAAGTGGTATTTTGGGGATGCATAAAATTGAAAAACGCGTCGTTGTTATTGATGACCAGATCGTTATTCGTCCTATGATGTATTTGGCACTTACCTATGATCATCGCTTAGTTGATGGCAAGGAAGCAATTACGTTCTTAGTCCACATAAAAGAGGCTCTTGAGGACCCAGCTCGTCTCTTTCTGGGAATATGATGTGTATATAGAACAAGAAAGTATTTGTAAATAAGTAACAAATCTGTTACTTATTGTAACATGAAAAAGATGCCAATAAACCCGTTTAAATTTGGAGATCCTGTTGAGGGAGAGTATTATCTTCCTCGAGAAAACTTGTCCCAACTTGTCTTACAATTTCTTGTAAACCATATCAATGTAATTTTGATAGGGCCCAGGCGCTTTGGAAAAACTTCGTTTGTTTTGAACTTATTAAAAGACTTAGAAAAAGATTCTTTTTCTACACTTTTTGTTGATATATTCAACATTACATCGCACAAAGACTTTTTTCATCAAATATTGAGAGCACTATCTCTTAAGAAAAGCTGGCTGGACCACTTAAAAAAAATGGGAAAGTTGCTTATTGATGTGCGCCCAAAGCTTACTGCTGATTTTGATAAAGTAACAGGGCAACCCTCACTTGGTTTTGCACTCAATCCACCGGAAGAAAAAGAAATAAAAGAGAGCATTCAAGACCTTTTAGCGGATTTAGAATCACTTGGTAAGCGCGTTATTATCGTAATTGATGAGTTTCAAAAGATAACAGAAATTGATGATAATGGATGGCTTGAGGCCACTTTAAGAACTCACATGCAGCAAAAGAAAAATACAACTTTTTTGTTTACAGGCTCTAGAAGAATGATGATACATGATATGCTAAACAATCCTGCAAGGCCTTTTTACAGATCTTGTCAACCTATTGAATTTCCAGTTTTTGGTGAGGAGTTTACTGATTGGGTCATAAAGCGATTTTTGGATGTTGGTATTAATTGTGAAAGGAACGCAGTAAATCATCTTAGAAAATTAGTTCAAGACACACCTAATTATGTTCAAATGGTATGTTTTCATCTCTTAGCAGAGGGTTACACTCATATTAGAATTAAAGAGGTTGATTCTACTTTGACAAAAGTTGTACAACAAAATGCTTATGCTTATCAAACGCTACTAGCATCTTTATCCCTAACGCAACAAAGAGCTCTTAGGCTGGCTGCAATCGAAGAAAAACAGGTTTTTGCAAAGGAACACCTTGCAAAATATGAGATAGCAAGTACACCAGCTCTTGCCTCTGCATTTAAAGCTCTTAAAACAAAGGGAATATTGGATGAAGAGGGTCATGGTAAGGGGAGTGTAATCTTTGATGATCCTCTTCTTGCAATTTGGCTAAAGTTTTCATTCATTAGACTTCTTGCGTAATTACATTTGCTTAGAAAAATTGAAATTTTTTGAGTAGATTTATTGATAAATTTTTCAAGCATATGTGAACATATGGTTGAAAAATTTAACGATAAAGATGTCAAAAAAGACAATTTTAACAAGCAAATGTAATTACGCAAGAAGT
>JARLHF010000032.1 GCA_031292375.1 Chlamydiales bacterium | reverse complement strand
TTAGAAAAATTGAAATTTTTTGAGTAGATTTATTGATAAATTTTTCAAGCATATGTGAACATATGCTTGAAAAATTTAACGATAAAGATGTCAAAAAAGACAATTTTAACAAGCAAATGTAATTACGCAAGAAGTCTAATAGCTTAACTGTGGATAGATAACCCTTAACATGAGAGCTGGTATTCCAAGCATGCCGTACCAGAGCCCCTCTTTTAAATTAAGAAGCGCCGATTGATGCCAACCATCTTTATCGGAAAGAACTTCTGCTGAAGCGTTTTCTAAAAAGGTTACAGTTCTTGAGGACTTATAAGGGGCTGAATCTGCGCTGAGTGCATGCGCATAGAAAATAGCACCTGCTACAATGTTGATAAGGGCCATCAGTTCTAAAAAAGGTGTTGCTGCCACATTCATGATAGCATTTGCAGGATAGAGCCAAATATAATGCCATCTACTTCTTGTGTTTCCACAAGTCCTTGCGAATTTACCAAGGCATCCAATTCCTTCGTAAAGATTTTTTGAAAATGTTCCAAGCCTTAAGGCTCCATCTACCGAATAATACATGCAAATAACCAAAAACACGTAAGTTAAAGATAGCGATTATATGTTTAAAGATAATATAAACGATATCTTTATTTTTTCTTAATGCCTTTTCATTATAACTCTTCTAAAATTAAGAATAGGGAGTTATATATATGAATGTTAGTTTATCTCGTTCTTCTATGGGGAAAGGATTATATGAATCGCTTGCCATAAATTCCATGAAAGCTGATGATATAAAAATAGTCCTTGATGCAATAAAAAATGTAGACAAAACAAAACAGTGGGTTTGCTATGATTTAAGAGCTCAGAATAGCTCACTTTTTGGCAGAATCTTGTATGTGATTTTGCGATGGATTCCAAGAGTAAAATCTTTTTTTTATTCTGTTAATTTAGATTCTTCTAAAAATTGTTTGAATGAGCTAAAGGTAAAAGTTAACCAGCTGCAAGATAGGGAATTACAAAAGCTTTTCAATGAAGCCGTGGGTAATTTTAATACTATTGCTCCTAGGCACCAGGCAGACCTAATTCTTGAAAATGAAATGACCCCAACATTAGAAGAGAATAAAATTAGAAAAGCAAACAATACTTTACTTAATGCATTTAAGCTTTGGACGTCGACAGGACAGATAGCAAAATTAGGTTTTCAAGCGACTGGAGATGTTAGCGATGAGGGCATTTGTGTATTGAACTTCAACGTTGAGTGCCCATGTATTTTTTTGACAGACTTAAATCTGATTACAGATCGCAGCTTAAAGCACCTTGAAAGTATGCGAGGAGTGGAAAGAATAGAGATTAAAGGATGTTCGAAAATTTCTGCAGAAGGTGTTATTAGTCTACTTCGCCATATAGATAAAAGTAAACTTTCCAGAATTCGCCTAGAGGGTAGTTGTTTTTTAACTCCAGAGCTAATTGCTCAATTGGCAAAAATGCCTATCAATACATACATTTATCTTGGTGATTTACAACCATCGCAACTTAAGAATGAAGATTTAGCACCCCTTGTAAACATACAAGACAAAGTTTTGCAAATAAAGAATCTCTCAGAAGAGACAATGAATGGGCTTAACTATAGGCGATTAGACCCATTCAAAATAAAGTGTTGTTAGGAGTATAACATGCAAATTAAATTGTCTCGTTTTCCAGCCTCTGGATTGTATGAATCAATTGCGATAGATTCCATGAAAGCTGATGATATAAAAATAGTCCTTGATGCAATAAAAAATGTAGACAAAACGAAACAGTGGGTTTGCTATGATTTACTGCCTCAGGATAGCTCACTTTTTGGCAGAATCTTGTACGTGATTTTGCGATGGATTCCAGGTGTAAAATCTTTTTTTTATTCTATTGATTTGGATGCCTCTAAAAACCGTTTAAATGAGCTAAAGGCAAAAGTTAACCAGTTGCAGGATAGAAAATTAGAACAGCTTTTCAATGAAGCAGTAGGTAATTTTAATGCTATTGCACCCAGACACCAGGCAGATTCAATTTTTGAAAGTGAAATGACTCCAGATAGTGATAAAGCTAACCGTTATTTATCTCAGGTATTTACTTTGGTGGCAGTACGAAGCAATATGATATCAGAAAATGGTTTTCGTATTTCTGTTATAGATTTAAAATATGTAAGCGATGAGGGTATTTGTGCACTGGATTTTACTAATCGCACTTGTAAAGTTTTTTATTTAAAAGACTTGAAAGTGATTACAGATCGTAGCTTAAAGCACTTTGAAAGTGTACAAGGATTAGAACGCTTGGAGATTACAAGATGCCCAAAAATTTCTACAGATGGCGTTATTAGTTTACTTCGTAGTGTAGATAAAAGTAAGTTTTCACAGTTTTCTTTGGAAGATAGCTGCCCTTTAACTCCTGAGCTAATCGCTCAACTAGCAGAAATGCCAGCTCTTACAAAAATTTGTCTTGGAGATTTACAGCCATCAAAGCTTAAAGATGATGATTTAGCCCCTCTTAGAAATAAAATAGGTGTGACTTTACAGATAACTAAACCTGCTTTAGGTTAGTAACTCATGTTATGCAAAAACTTTAAAATAGACTGGCAGTGAGATGCAATCTGTTTCATCTCACTGTTTCACTCTCGTCAGCAATGGCTCCCACCATTGCCTCTTCGTGAGATAAGACATCTTACATCCCTAGCAAGAGTCTATTTTAAAGTTTTTGCGTAACATAAATTAGTAAAATAATCGATGCGCTTTTTCATCTCTCGCTCAAAGCCGCGCTCTACGGGTTCATAAAAGATAACTGGCTCAAAAGAGTCTGGAAAGTAGTTACTACCAGAAAATCCTGAAGGTAAATCGTGGTCATAGATGTAATTTTTTCCATAGCCCATATCCTTCATGAGCTTTGTAGGGGCATTGCAAATATGCAGGGGAGGTGCAAGTTCAGAGGTCTCTTTAGCAACTGCATAGGCTAGCTTATGCGCTTTGTAAAGAGAATTACTCTTTGGAGCAAGTGCTAAATAGACTATTGCTTCTGAAAGGGCCAAGTCACCCTCTGGTGAGCCAAGCATTTGATAGGCATGAAAAGCGCTCACTGCAAGTTTTAAAGCTTCTGGGTCTGCAAGGCCAATATCTTCTGTTGCCATACGGATGATTCTTCTTGCTAAAAATAGTAAATCTTCTCCACCTTCAACCATACGTGCAAACCAATAAAGAGAGGCATTAGGGTCCGATCCTCTTACAGCCTTATGCAGAGCAGAAATAAGATTATAGTGCCCCTCTCCCCCTCTATCATATAAAGGGGCTCTTTTTTGTAGTAAATTTTTAAGAAGATCTATTGAAATGGGTTTGTCAAAGGATATATTGTGCAAACTTTCAACCATATTGAGTAAATAGCGCCCATCACCCTTTGCAAGCTCTAGTAGCATCTTTCTTGCATCCACTTCAAGATTAAGTTGTTTGTATGTTGCTTCATAGCGGCTTAAAATTTTTTCTAGCGATGTCAAGTTTAAAGAATTTAGCGTCAATACGCGCATTCTTGAGAGAAGCGCGTTATTGAGCGTAAAAGAGGGATTTTCAGTAGTAGCACCTACAAGTATAAAAGTTCCATTTTCAATATAGGGGAGGAATGCATCTTGTTGTGCTTTATTGAACCTATGAATTTCATCTACAAATAAGATCGTAAATTTGTGAAAAAGGGGACTATTTTCAACTTCCTGTACAACCCTTCGAATGTCTGCAATACCACTAAATGTTGCAGAAAGAGTAATGAAGCGAGCAGAGAATTCTTTAGCATAAAGCTTTGCAAGAGTTGTTTTTCCAGAACCAGGAGGCCCCCAAAGTAGGACAGAAAGAGGCACTTTTTGTTTAATTGTATGGTAGATCCAGCCGCCTTCTTGAAGAAGGTGCTCTTGTCCAACAAGTTCATCTAGGATTTGAGGGCGTAAAAGGTCAGCAAGTGGCATAATGATTGGGCTGAGTATAACTGATATAAGAAAAACAAGAAATGAGTTTATTTGTGTATACACAAACAAGTTCAAGAATTGTTTTTTGACTCTCGCCAAAGCCCCGAGGCTCAACGATCATAATCAACTCAATATTAGCATATGGAGTTGATTATGATCGTTGAACCGCGAAAGCTTTCGCGTTGTCAAAAACCAATTCTTGAACTTGTTTGTGTATATTAATGGCAAAACGGTTTATATTCCTCACTCTTGAAAAAATTATTTCTTCTAGGAGCTTAGAAATTTGTGAAGTGGATCAATTTTATTATAGGAATTATTTTTGGTGTGGCTCTTTGGTTTATAACCCCTCCAGAGGGAGTAGATCAAAAAGCTTGGCATCTATTTGCAATTTTTGTTGCCACAATTTGCTGTATCGTTACAAAGCCATTTCCAATGGGAGCAATTGCTCTTATGGGACTTTTGGCTACTCTATTGACGAATACATTGACATTTACAGAGGCGTTTAGCGGATATAGCTCAGATGTTGTATGGCTTGTTGTTTTAGCATTTTTTATTGCTAGAGGATTTATCATCACGGGGCTTGGCTCTCGTATTGCCTACATTTTCATGAAATACTTTGGTAAGAAAACACTCGGTTTAAGTTATGGTCTGTGTTTAACGGAGTTAATTTTAGCCCCTGCTGTTCCAAGTATAACTGCAAGAGCAGGTGGTATCATCTATCCTATTTTATTGTCTCTTTCAAGAGCTTTTGGTAGTGATCCTCACAATGGAACTGCTGCAAAGCTTGGAACTTTTTTAACGCTAACAGCATTTCAAGCAACATGCATCACAAGTGCTATGTTTTTAACTGCCATGGCAGGAAACCCTCTCATTGCTGAAATTGCAGGAACCTCTGGCATCAATATTACCTGGGGTAACTGGGCACTTGCAGCCATTGTTCCAGGCATTCTTTCCCTTATTATAGTCCCTTACGTTATTTATAAAATATCTCCACCTATCATTAAAGAGACTCCTCATGCTAGGGGTTTTGCAGAAGATAAGCTCAAAGAGATGGGTAAGATTAAAAAGAATGAATGGGTGATGCTTGGCACATTCTTATTGCTGCTTTGTTTGTGGATATTTGGCGCAGAAATAGATATGAAGGCGTCAGTAACAGCGCTACTTGGTATTTGTATCTTGCTTGTAACAAATGTATTACAGTGGAAAGATGTTCTTAAAGAAGAGAGTGCTTGGGATACATTGATCTGGTTTGCAACGCTTTTAATGATGGCAGGATTTTTAAATAAATTTGGTCTGACAACATGGTTTAGTCAATTTGTAGTTAGCAATATTAGTGGTTTTAGCTGGATCATTGCATTTAGTGTCTTGAGTATCCTTTACTATTATTCACACTACTTTTTTGCAAGTAACGTAGCTCATATAGGAGCCATGTATGCAGCCTTTTTAGTTGTGTCGATTGCACTTGGAGCACCACCCCTTGTTGCAGCCCTTGTGCTTGGATTTTTTAGCAACCTTTATGGTGGCCTTACGCATTATGGATGCGGTCCTGCTCCTATATTATTTGGCTCTGGGTATGTACCTATCAGTACATGGTGGAAGGTTGGATTTATCATAAGTGTCGTCAACATCATTATCTGGCTTGGAATTGGCGCACTTTGGTGGAAAGCAATTGGAATGTGGTAAAGTATGCTTGCAGTACAAAACTTGTCACTTCGTTTTGGGGACAAGTGGCTGTTTAAAGATCTTTCTGTGCAGTTTTTATCGCATAATCGTTATGGCCTGATAGGGGCAAATGGTTGTGGAAAGACAAGCTTTTTAAAGATTTTAGCAAGCAGCTTAATGCCAACTGTTGGAGATGTGCTCATACCCAATAAAAGCAAGGTAGGAACACTAGAACAAGATCACTTCTTATACGACAAGGAAAGCATACTCAACACAGTGCTGATGGGTAATCATGCACTATGGGATGCGCTTGTACGAAAAGAAGAGCTTTTGCAATGCAAAGAATTTGCGGAAAAAGAGAGTCTCTTGCTCTCTAAGCTAGAAGACACCATTGAAAAAGAGGGTGGATATATAGCTCAAAGCGTTGCTGCAAAATTATTAGAGGGTCTTGGACTTCCTGAAAATCAACATTTACACCCCCTACATACACTTTCTGGCGGGTATAAATTGCGAGTGCTTCTTGCAAAAGTTTTGTTTAGCAAGCCAGAAATTTTACTTTTAGATGAACCTACAAATCATTTGGACCTATTTTCTATTAAGTGGTTGGAAGGATATTTACAGATCTATGAAGGTGTTCTTATCGTAAGTTCTCACGACAAAGACTTTTTAAATAGCGTTTGCACACACATTGCAGATGTAGACTATGGCACTATCCGAATTTACAAAGGAAATTTTGATAGCTGCGTAGAAAAAAAGAAAGAAGAAGAGACTCAAAAGCTTGCACAAAGTACAACTTACGAAAAAAAACGTGAGAAATTACAAGGCTTTGTCGATCGTTTTGGTGCAAAAGCATCTAAAGCTATACAGGCGGGTGTTCGAGAAAAAATGATTGAAAAGCTCGATCTTGATGCTGAAAAGAACAAGCTATTACCAAGTAGTAGAGCCTACCCTAAGATAGTATTTAACATTTGTCGAAATTCTGGACAAATCCCTCTAAAGATTCAAAATGTTTGCAAGTCATTTGGTAAAAAGCAAGTGCTTCATGAAATTTCTTTTGAAGTGGAAAGAGAAGAGCGTATTGCAATCATTGGACCCAATGGAATTGGTAAATCTACGTTATTGGAGGTGATTACAGGAAACCTTCCCATGGATAGCGGCACGTTTAATTGGGGATTTGAGACACACTTTAGCTACTTTCCACAAAGTCATCCAAAGGATATGGAAAAACATTTAACACCTCTTGAATGGCTCTCTTTATTTGATAGAGAGGTTCGTCAAGAAACTTTACGCTCCTTGCTTGGTCAAGTGCTTTTTAAGAGAGATGATGTATTTAAAAAAATCGAATGCTTAAGCGGTGGAGAAGTCTCTCGTCTTGTTATCGCTAGGATGATGTTGCAAAAACATAATGTGCTTATTTTAGACGAGCCGACTAATCACTTGGATATGGAATCTATTGATGTGTTGACAGAAGCTCTTTTGAATTATAAGGGAACGCTTATTTTTGTAAGTCACAACTGTTTCTTTGTTTCAAAAATAGCTACGAGAATTATTGAAATTACGCCCTCTGGAGTGCGTGACTTTAAAGGTTCTTACGATGAATATGTAAGCGCAACAGAGCGTGATTATTTAAGTTCTAACATACCGCTGCGTCTTCGTTTTAGTAAGCAATTTCATCATGGTGATGAAATCATTACAACTAAAAAAGAGAGTGATGTAGGTTTTCAAGAAAAAAAGCGAAGCCAAAGTCAGCTGCGAAAAGAAAGAGAGCATGTTAAAAAGCTTGAGGATGCATGTACAGCTTTAGAAATGGAGATAAAAAAGTGTGATGAACAAATGGCTTCTTTAGAGTTTTATCAAAGCCTGAGTAGAGAAGATCAAAATAGAGTTCTCCTGTGTAAGCAAGAGGCAGAAAGCAAGCTTGCATTGCTCATGCAGGAATGGGAAGAGCGCTCCATCGCCCTAGAATCTGGTACTTGAATTTGTTTGTGTATATAAACGTAAGGGACATGTTTGAATAGAATGCAAGGCCTTCATTTAGATGAAGGGATTCACCAAGTAGATCATCTAGGACCTCTCTGTGCAGGTCTTGGCGTTCCTATACTTCTTACAGACCCATTTCAATCAGATCTTTCGAAAAAATATTACCCAGATCTTGATGTCAGACTAGTTGATAGAGAAGCATTCTTACCAGAAAATCTTTCAAAAACTTCCGACATTTTGCTGCTTTCTAACTTTTTAAAAAAAACAGATTTTCAAGCCCTTTTTCAAAGTAGTGGCAAGAAGATGCGCTCTATTTATTGTCCTCATGGTAATTCTGATAAAGGATCTACTTATTATTGGATGGAGCATTTTGCACATGAAGATTGTGTGTTACTCTATGGAGAGCGCATGATTGACTTTTTGAAAGAAAAGAATGTATTTGATTCCATAGAAAATTACGTTATCACAGGCAATTACCGCTTGCTTTACTATTTAAAGCATCAAGAGTTTTATGCCAAAATCGTTCAGGATGAAGTTGCTATCAAACTTAACCCCAAAAAGAAGACGATTCTTTATGCCCCTACATGGAATCAAGAGGACACATCATTTTTTACAGCATTTTCTTATGTCTTAGATGGACTTCCAGAGGAATATAACCTCGTTGTTAAGCTGCATCCTGGATTGTTGATCCATCATTTAGGAACTGTTTTACGCATGGTATCAAAGTATCAAGGAAGAAAAAATATTTTGTTTCTTGATGATTTTCCACCCATTTACCCAGTACTTGATTTTGTCGATATCTACATAGGTGATATGTCATCCATCGGATATGATTTTTTATATTTTAATAAGCCTATGTATTTTCTACATAATCAGATAGAGGCAAGTAAGTATCCCTTTTATTTGTATCAAGCGGGTGTTGTCATATCTTCTCATGAATATGTCTCTCTTTATTCTACAATAGAAAACACACTCTCTTTTGATGCTCATGTATTTAGTGAGAAAAGACGAGCAATGTATGCATATACATTTGGTAATCTCAAGTCCTTTGAAGACATTAGAAAAGATATTACGTTGACGATAAATAGCAATTTCAACATGAATAAATTCATCAACTAGTTTAAAGGTGTAGGAATGAAACATTTTGGAGCATTTGAAGCGAAGACTCATTTTTCTGAGCTCTTAGGAAATGTTATTAATGGAGAAAAATCCTTATAGCTTTGTCATAGATAGTTCTATGACTATGGCATGGTGCTTTGAAGACGAAAGCGATGATTATACAGAGATTATACAGATACTATTTTAGAGAGTCTTAAAAGTTTAACAGCTGTGGTTCCAACAATTTGGTCTTTAGAGGTAGCCAATGTTTTATTATTAGCTAAGAAAAATAAGAGAATAACAGAAATGCAAGCGGTAAGTTTTATCGATGCATTATCAGTTCTACCCATTATCATTGACCCATCTACTACGTTTAGAGCGATGCATGGCATATTTGTTTTGGCAGGTCAATCAGATCTTACAATATATGATGCAGCTTATTTAACGTCAGCTCGATTTTTAACTAGGTTATTGTTAACAACTTAAGCTCTTGTTCATTAAAATTTAAAGCTGGTTTTTTGGGTTGTATATTAGGAATAGGAATGACTCTAACGAAAATAAATGAAACACGGAGCCACAGA
>JARLHF010000031.1 GCA_031292375.1 Chlamydiales bacterium | reverse complement strand
TTAGAAAAATTGAAATTTTTTGAGTAGATTTATTGATAAATTTTTCAAGCATATGTGAACATATGGTTGAAAAATTTAACGATAAAGATGTCAAAAAAGACAATTTTAACAAGCAAATGTAATTACGCAAGAAGTCTAATACATAAACAAGTTCAGGAACTGGTAAATTCAGAGTAGTGGATTTTATTTTGAAACATCTCTAAGACCTGCTTGTGGGCTGGCAATATGTTTTTTGGTAAGTGTCTTAAAGCAAACCACTGCATAAGATCGTGTTTTTCAGGTTCACAGTTATGCAAGGTGCCCTCCCATTCTGTTGCCACAAAAGCAAAGGCGATAAGGTCATCTCTTTCTCCCATTTTATGTAGTACATGAACAAATTCAAGATTTTTAAGATCGAGGCCTACTTCTTCAAGAGCCTCTCTAGAGGCTGCTTGAGTTGCTGGTTCATTGAGTTCAATTTTTCCTCCAACAAGACAAAAATCACCATCTCTAAAACCAGTATTTTTTCTTCTTAGAAGTAAGACTTGGTCATCTTTTAAAAGAATAGTTAAAACGCAAGGCAGTACTGTGTGCACTATGAGGGGTTGCTCCAATTAAAAATTCAGGTTATGCAAAAACTTTAAAATAGGCTCTTGTGAGAGATGCAATCTGTCTCATCTCATCCGTTTCACTAAAGATAAGGAGGAGTATACCTAATATCTTGAGAAATTTTAAAGAGAAAAAATTTTATCTACAGTGGGGTCTACAGCAACTAGGTGGTGCAGGTGGAATGAATCCCCAGCTAGCTGGCTGACCTGATACGGGATTTTGAGGTTTAAAAGAAGTTGGGTTTTGAGCAGAAGGCAGAGGCTGATTTGTAGCGGATGGATTAGAGGCAGCAATTATGGGGGATTGCGAGTATGTAAAGAGGTTTGTAAGTAATCTTACATAGTGATTGACGCTCCATTTGATGCTTAGTGTTTCTGAATCTGTACTCGTAAGCCCATTTGCAATATTTTGTAGAGCATGGATATTTTGAGAGTCATAGGTGCCATTACCTGCATAAAAGGATCCATTTACTCCAACTGTATAAAGAGCTCTTGCAAGAGGTTTTAGAAGCATTGGATTAGATTGTATGAAGTTTGGGTAGGATGTAATTAGATACTGAATCGCTTCTGAATAGTTAACAAAACTTGGAGTGTCGTAACTTAGAGGAGCTAGGCTATTGATGTAGTTCATCAGCTCAATTGGTTGATTACTTGTAACGAAGTGAGAGATGCTTTGATCGATGTCTGTACTTGTAAGTACAGGAGTAGATTCTCCAGGTATGACTTGGCTATAACAAAAAAAACTTATGAGCATAAAAAATAATATGGCTGTACTGCGTATTCTCATGGAAGTTCTCTTTATGTTATGTTGTCATCAGACTTCTTGCGTAATTACATTTGCTTGTTAAAATTGTTTTTTTTGCATCTTTATCGTTAAATTTTTCAACCACATGTTCACATATGCTCTCAAAATTTATCAATAAATCTACTCAAAAAATTTCAATTTTTCTAAGCAAAGCTAATTATGCAAGAAGTCTATTTTTTTGGATCATACAAAAAAATAAAAAATTACGCTCGTATTTTTTTGAAAGATTTTATACTCTCTAAAATCTCGATCTTTTTTTAACTTTAAAATTATGGATGGTTATATTATGGCACCCTACCAAATTCCCAATTTACCTTACGAGTATGAGGCATTAGAGCCTGTAATTAGCGCGGAAATTATGCGCTTGCACCACACAAAGCACCACCAGGCTTATGTTAATAATTTGAATAGTGCTCTAGAAAAATACGCTGAAGCAGAAAAAAAACAAGACCTATCTGCAATGATCGCTCTGGAAAGTGCGATTCGTTTTAATGGCGGTGGACACATTAACCATTCGATTTTTTGGACGAATTTAGCTCCTAAATCAAAGGGAGGAGGAGAGGCTCCAACGGGTGATCTTATGGATGCAATTCAAATGGAATTTGGAACGCATCAAAATTTTATTGATAAATTTAGTGGGATTGCAACTGGTATTCAAGGATCTGGTTGGGCATGGCTTGGATACAATAAATCTACAGCGCAATTAACTGTTGCAACTTGCACTAACCAAGATCCTTTGAGTACACAGGGCTTGATACCTCTTTTAGGAATTGATGTGTGGGAACATGCTTACTATTTGCAGTATAAAAATGTGAGAGCAGACTATGTAAAAGCAATTTGGAGTATTGTCAATTGGAAAAATGTTGCCGAGCGCTTTAATCAAGCAGCAGCTACTTGTTCTTCTTGTTCTTGTCGTTAAGCACTCTAAAATTAAAGAGTTTTCCTGTTGGAAGGCTCTTTAATTATATTAAATAATTTAATTAGCATGAATACTCTTGTGTTTTTTCTTATATGTTAGTTACACTGGTTTCTTTGAATAAATAGTTGGAACAATATACATGAGATTTTTTTCTAGAGAAAAGCCTAAGATCAAAGTTGAGACCACAAAAAAAGATAGTTTTAGTGGATGGTTAAAGTGTACTCATTGCAGCGAGTTAATCCATGCAAATGAGTTGGAGCAAAACGAAAACTGTTGTCCAAAGTGTGATAGCCACTATCGTCTTTCTGCTAATGAAAGGATTAAAAGCCTTGCGGATGAGGGGACGTTCAAAGAATTGTTTGGTAATTTAGTCTCTATAGATACACTACATTTTGTGGACACAGAGTCTTATGAAAAGAGATTAGAAGATGCTAAGAAAAAATCAGATTATAATGAGAGCATAGTTGTTGGTACTTGCTTGATAAAGGGTCAGAAGACAGCTATTGGCGTCATGGATTTTAGTTTCATGGGAGGCTCAATGGGCTCTGTGATGGGTGAGCGCATTACTCTTCTTATTGAGCATGCAATAAAAGATAAGCTTCCACTAGTCATTGTTTCTTCTTCGGGAGGAGCTCGTATGCAAGAATCTGTTTTGTCCTTGATGCAGATGGCAAAGACATCTGCAGCTCTTGCAAAGATGCATGAGCGTGGATTGTGTTTCATTTCCGTTCTTACTAACCCAACAACGGGGGGGGTAACAGCTTCGTTTGCATCACTTGGAGATGTAATTATCGCAGAGCCTGGCGCGCTTATTTGCTTTGCAGGGCCTCGAGTTGTTGAACAGACAATTAGGCAAAAACTTCCTCCGGGAGCACAAAAATCGGAATTTTTACTTGAACATGGAATGATTGATTGTATTGTGAACAGACATGTGTTAAAAGATAAAATCGCTCAATTTATGGGATATCTTACAGGCAATGCCAGATCCTATGAACAGCAAACTTTTGAGGTTTAGACGCAATGAATGAAAATGGTGTATGTGAAAAAAAAGAGTTGGATGCTGGGACTGAGGGCATTGCAGAAGTGTTCGTAGAAGTTATTGCTGAAGAGGATGTAATTCTTCCTCAATATGCTTCTGCTGGAGCTGCAGGTGCAGATGTCAGAGCCTATCTTCTAGAGCCCATTACAATTTTACCAGGTGGCTTTCAGTTGGTGTCGACAGGTCTTTTTATGGCAATTCCGGAAGGGTATGAAATTCAAGTAAGACCAAGAAGTGGTCTTGCATTAAAATTCCAGGTTACTGTATTGAATGCGCCAGGAACGATTGATTCAGATTATCGTGGTGAAATAAAAATAATATTAATCAATCACGGTAAGAATCCTTTTGTAGTGGAGCCTGGAATGCGTATTGCGCAGTTAGTGCTTGCACCGGTTGTTAAGGGCATTTTTACGCGGTCCTCAGAAATTTCTTCTACTTTGAGAGGAAATAGAGGATTTGGTCATACAGGTGTTTTGTAGTTTGTGAAATGATGATTTTTGATTATCTTGATCCTGAATTAGTGAGTTTTTTGGATGTAGAGACAAGAGAGCAAGCACTTGCAACTCTTGTGGAAACTCTTGCTTTACATAATAAACTCAAAGATAAACAAGCTTTTTTGCAAGCTGTTATTGACAGGGAAAAATTAGTTTCAACAGGTATAGGAGCAGGTGTTGCGATTCCACACGCAAAGCTTTCTGCTTATGATGATTTTTTTATTGCCGTTGGCATTTTAAAAAAAGGCGTGGAGTGGGACGCACTTGACGGGGCTCCTGTAAGAGTTATTTTTATGATAGGTGGGCCAGACGATAAGCAGACAGAGTATCTGCAAATTTTGTCGCGTTTGACTTATGCCTTGAAAGAAGAAGATAGAAGAAAAAAGATCTTGCAGCTTTCTTCTCCTCAAGAGATAGTGGATTTGTTCAATACTATTTAGTAAGGTATGTATAAACTATGGATCTAAAAATTAAAGATGTCTCTGAACTTCTCAATGTGGCAGAACCAGTTATTCGACGTTGGGTTTTGGAGGGGAAGATACCTGCTTATAAATTGAATAGGCATTATCGTTTTAGTCGTAGTGAAATAGAAGATTGGGTTATGAAAAACGATTTAAATAAAATGGATGAAACACACTCAGACTGTATTTTAGACGAAGATCTTTCTGAAGAAGATGATGTTTCTGATTCTTCTGTTGGGTTGCAGCAGTATAGCCTTTATAGAGCCGTTCATAAAGGTGGTGTGTATCTGGATATCGAGGGAGAGACAAAAGAAGAAATTATTTCCACGGTTACTAAGATTTTGGCAAAAAAGTTTAATTGGGACGCAGACGTTGTAACAGAGCTTCTTATTGATAGAGAGCACTTGATGCCAACGGCTTTAAATAATGGTATTGGAGTTCCTCATACACGGGATTTTCTGTTAGATACGCATTTTGACGTAGTTGCAATCGTGTTTTTGAAAAAACCGATTCCTTATGGAGCTTTGGATGGCAAGCCTGTCCATACGCTTTTCTTTTTATTTGCTTGTGAAGATAAGAGGCATTTGCACTTACTTGCAAAGCTTGCTCACCTATGTAGCTACCCTGGAGGGTTGCAGTTTTTAGAATCTAGGCCTAGTCAGCAAGAATTACTCAGCTATATCAAAAATTGGGAAAGCTCCATCAAACCAGCTGCTCATTAAAACTAATTGTAAAATGGTAAAGAGAAACACGAATTTAGCTGCTTTAAAGGCTAATTATCTTTTCCCAGAAATTAATCTGAGAAGAAAACAATTTTTAGTTGAAAATCCTGAAGCTTCGATTGTCAATTTAGGAATAGGAGATACAACAGAGCCCATTGGTCATTCTGTTATAGAGGCCTTTTTATATGTATCAAAACAATTGGGCACATTAGATGGGTATTCAGGATATGGTCCAGAGCAGGGTATCCAAGAACTTAGAAAAAAAATTGCAGAAAAGATCTATTCACATTGTGTAAAACCAGAAGAGGTTTTTGTCTCTGATGGGGCAAAATGTGATCTTGGACGGCTGCAGATGCTTTTTGGAAATACTGTTTCTATTGCTGTTCAAGACCCAGCTTATCCTGTTTATATCGATGGCAGCTTGATTCAAGGTGTACAGCAAGTTATCTTTATGCCATGCCTGCCAGAAAATCAGTTTTTTCCTAATTTGGAAATTCTTCCAAGGACTGATCTGATCTATTTTTGCTCTCCTAATAATCCCACAGGTGCTGCTGCAACCAAAGAACAATTAGAGCAATTAGTAGCATTTGCAATAAAAAATAGATCGATTATTATTTTTGATGCAGCCTATGCAAGTTATATTCAAGATCCATCCTTGCCCAAATCTATCTTTGAAATTGAAAATGCAAAGCAAGTTGCAATAGAGGTGAATTCATTTTCCAAGCTAGCGGGCTTTACAGGGGTGCGTCTTGGTTGGACAGTAGTTCCAGAGGACCTTAAGTATGAAGATGGAACATCTGTGAAAGCGGACTGGAATCGCTTGACAACAACCATTTTCAATGGAGCTTCTAATATTGCCCAAAGAGGCGGCTGTAGAGTACTTGAAGAGGATGGGCTTTTAGAAATAAAACGAGTCATACAATACTATTTAGAAAATGCAAGAATCATTAAAGAAAAACTAGAAAGCTTAGGGTACTCTGTTTTTGGGGGCACAAATGCCCCCTATCTTTGGGTTCATTTTCCAGGTAAAAAGTCGTGGGAGGTGTTTCAGCAGTTTTTGGAAAAGCTTCATTTGGTTACAACCCCAGGAGCTGGTTTTGGGCCTTCCGGAGAGGGTTTTTTGCGCCTTACGGCTTTTGGTCATCGAAAAAGTCTTTTAGAGGCAATGAGTAGATTAGATCTCTTGCATGCACTCTTGTAGATTAATAGAGACTATTTCTCGCATAGCTTGAAGGTCATGAAGTGTCCAGTTGTTGCCAAGAAGGGATGCGCTGTTATTTTGCATAGCTTCAATCACTTTTGTTTCTGGGAGAATGATTTTTTCTAAGTATTCTTTTGGAAGAAGAGCTACTGCAATAGTTCCTTGATGAAGAAATCCATGTTTGGTGCGCCTTTGCGAGGCTCCACCGATTTTTTTGCCTTGTAGGATGACATCATATTTTGTAGGCTTTGCCATGCAAAATTTTTGACAATAAGAATCAAGAGGAGGGCTTTCTTGTGGCAATAGAATAGGTGTTGTATCGTTCTTTATTTTTTGTATCGTATGAATTACAGCGTTATTAATCAAAGCATAATTGTCGAGTGTGTTGATAGAAAATTTGGGGTGATTTGCTGGTATGACAACAGAGAAGGCAAAATCGCAGATATGAAAGACAATGCCGCCGCCCGTTGGTCTTTTTGCAAGGGACAAATGAAGAGCCTTCACATTTTCCATGTTTAAGAAATCTTCTGGTTTTGTAAAGCAGCCATAGGTTGCACAGTCCCCTTTCCACTTATATAAGTGCAAAATGGGGTGGGAAGTGGGAGTGAGTGCATCTAGAAGCTCTTGATCTTTTTGCATGATCAGAGTAGCTGGATTTTCTCCTGAATGCAAGATTTGCCATTTTATCATCCCTCCATTTTAGATAAGTTCTTACTATTTTTCAAGAATCTTTTAGATTATGATTCCAGTTAATATTAACTTTTGATAAAATAAACTCTTTTTATTTGGAGCTTTTATATGACAGCTATAAATTACTGTGACTTAGTAAAAGAAACATTAACTGGACAATGGCCTTTTAATTCCTCAGAGCCTTTACGTATAGATGAGGCTGATTTAGAAGCTGGTATAGCTCTATTTGCTAAAATAGCAGTTGCTATAACAAGTAAGGAAGAAGCTATTGTAGAGGGTTCTTTAGATTATCGTGTTTCTGTAGCTGAGAGCTCAATGAGCACTGTTGATAAAATAAAGGAATTTATCAGTGCAAATTTTTATAAATTTGGAAATGCTTGTAGGGAGGGTTTTTTCTTTTCACGCTTAGATAGTTCTTTGGCAGAATCGGTCCTTCAACATGCCTTGTATAGTGCTCGTTCTATGATATTTCATTGGATGACATTAGAGAATCCTTCTTGGATGCCTGAAAGTGAACTTAATAGTCGCTTTGGCGAGAATGTTCAACTTTTAGAGACTTCTGTAGTTGGAGAAGCTTGTTTCGATTTTAAGCGTGCTTATAGAGAAGGCGACTACAGATCTGGATATTATCTATTGTGGCTGATTAAACAAGCAGCAGGCTGTTCTTATGAAATGCCTGAAGTGGAATCCTTTACAGACTTAACAGTATCAGAATTTTTGACAGGTTCATCTGGTACTATTCGTAGTCCAAAGAAGTTTGTAGAAATTTTATGTTTTCAGAAGTGGCGAAGTGACAAGACTTTGTTTCAAGAGTTTTTAACGGGCATGGCATATTCAAGTTTCATTGATTTTGCGGTAGTGCTATTACGGTGTATATCTCTGGAGGATTGGCCTAGCAAGGCTTGCATTATGGTGACGATGTTTGAAACGTTAACAAATTCGAGTCGGTTGATTATTGCAAATGAGTTAGCTGCTAGTGAGGATTTGATGACATCAAAAGTTGGCACCCATATAGCGAAAGCTTTAGAAGCTTCTTCTTTCAAAGAAGCAATACCTCATCTTTATGCATTGACCGAAGCAATGCCAAGTTTTTCTCCTGCTTCTATAGAGTCTATTTTTGCCTACCCATTTAGTGGATTTCGAGGCGTGACTTGGCCTGACAATGATAGAGACTTTACAAAGTGTGTAAATTTTTGTAAGAATGAGGTTTTTGTTCATGGATCCCTCATGATAGGCGTATATAAACCGGGTAATATAGTAAATTCTTGCCTGTATCTTCTTGCTTATAATAGGAACACTGAAAAAATGGTGTGGGGTATTCCTTTATCATCATCTTCTTTAGGAGAAGATCTTCCTGGTACTTTTTCAGATTGTTGTCCTAGGGGTTATCATCTAAAGCATATAGGCGAGCAGATCTTTTTGTGTTTTCAGGGAAGTAAAAAGGTTCATCTGATTCATGTAGAAACTGGAGAAGTAAGTTCGATTCTTGAAATGCCTGAGGCTTTTGATGCTAGATCTGTTTCTTGTTTTCATATTAGCCAAGATTTTGCTTATCAGGTGGTTGATAGAGGACAAAATTGGGTGCTATTGGGTGGTAAAATAGTCAATAATTGTTGTGAAAGGGGATTTGAAATTATAAAGCCCAGAGGAGAATTTAGGCTTTATGCTACGCACGTTGGTTTCTATAGTGCTCATGAAAAAAAACTTGTTTTAGTTAACTCTACAGGATCTTTTGCAGTCATTGAAAATTGTCTAGCGGCCCTGGCAAGGGATAATAAACTTTATTCTCTTGAAAAAAGCCCACATTATAGTGAAGAAAATAAGCATTGCATATTGAGAGTTAGAACTTTAAAGGATAGTGACGATGTTCTTTCTGACGTAGAAAGAGAGATATCAGATACTATTAGAGCAAGTTGTTTTGGCAGTTTTTGTGAAAATGGGCAATTAATTCTTTTTTTAAGAGAACAAGAAGATTTTTCGCCAGTCTTTATTGACCTTGAGAGCGGTTCTGTGACTTATAGTAGGCGCAAAGTGCCTTCTTATGATAGAACATGTATAGATGAAAGAAGAGGGACTGTTTGGTATTGGGATCAAGAATTTCAAAAGCTTAGGAAGATATCTTCAGTAGGTATTACAACAATGGGAATTTTGAAAGGCAGTGGTAGCACTACTCTTTTGCATGTCGATGAAAGCGAGCACCTTTATTATATGTAGTAGTTGTCTGGATTAGATTTGTTCCCCCGAAAACAGCAATTGCATTTTTGGGGGGAAATAAAAGGTAAAGTGTGACAAGATTTGTTGGTCGTGAAAGAGAGTTAGAATTACTTAGGGGATTGCTTCAAAAAAAAGTTCTAGTCTTGTTGTGATTCGTGGACGACGCAGGATTGAAAAAAGCCGTTTAGCCGAAGAATACGCTTATTGTTTTAGTAAAGCATATATATTGTCAGGGATTCCTCCAGAGCTTGGTATCACTGCAGAAATTCAGAAAGAAGAGTTTTTACGTCAACTTCAAGAATATCGATTGCCGATCTATCGTAGTGATGATTGGGGCAATCTGTTTTATGATTTGGCAGAAGAGTGTAAAAAAGGACGAGTCCTTGTAGTCTTAGATGAAATTACCTGGATGGGTTCACAAGATCCTACGTTTCTTCCTAAGTTAACGTCAGCTCGATTTTTAACTAGGTTATTGTTAACAACTTAAGCTCTTGTTCATTAAAATTTAAAGCTGGTTTTTTGGAATGAAACACGGAGCCACAGAGACACGGAGAGTGCTTTTATACATAACGATTTGTCTTAT
>JARLHF010000030.1 GCA_031292375.1 Chlamydiales bacterium | reverse complement strand
TTAGAAAAATTGAAATTTTTTGAGTAGATTTATTGATAAATTTTTCAAGCATATGTGAACATATGGTTGAAAAATTTAACGATAAAGATGTCAAAAAAGACAATTTTAACAAGCAAATGTAATTACGCAAGAAGTCTAATATGATTCTAATAGCAACAGCTTTATTTATTCTTATTTCTATCATCTGTTACTCTCTTTATAATGGGGTTGCACCTGTTCCAACCTCATTTAAAGTAAGAGACAAACTGCTTCATAGCCTTCCCCAAGAGGTAAATAATCCCATTGTAGAACTTGGAACTGGCTTTGGAACACTTTTTTTTACTCTACCCAAATGCTTCCCCCATCATACCATCATTGGATATGAAAATTCTCTTATTCCCTTTCTTTACACATGGCTATTATTAAAATTAAAAGGCTGTCGTAATGTCTCTATCTACAAAAAAAATTTCTTTAGTGTTTCTCTAGAGGGAAATGGTCTGATTCTTTGTTATCTCTATCCTGGCGCCATGGAAAAGCTAGCAAAAAAATTTAAAACAGAGTGCAAAAAGGGCACATGGTTTGTTTCACATACGTTTGCACTTCCTGGTATCACTCCCTTGATAGTTTATGAAGCAAATGATCTCTATAAAACAAAAATCTATCTCTATAAATCTTCAGATCATTTAGAATAAAAGAATAAAATCAACCTTTAAAAGAGCACATGAAAACATCGTTTAAACAGCAATCGCCACCTACAAGCCTTCGAATATTCCTTGTTACCCTCGTCCTTCTCTCTCTCTTCTGTGCTCTATTTAACAAGCTAATTATGGAACTATTCCCCGAATGGAGTATCGACGCTCTATTAGGCCTTTCTTCCCTCGGACTAGACAAAAAATTTTACTGGCAATTTCTTACCTATTTTTTTGTAGAACCGGGCCCAGAGGGCTTTACTTTCACTTTTATCCTAAATTTAGTCTTTGACTCTTATTTGCTCTGGGTTCTTAGTACATCCATAATTAAAAAAACAGGTGAAAAGACATTTTCAACACTTTTTCTCTTCTCTGGAATTACGTCTGGACTATTTGGTGCGCTTCTTATGTATTTTACAAATAGCACAACTCTTCTTATAGGCCCCACCCCTACCCTCTATGCGCTACTATTTGTTTGGCTTATGCTTTTCCCCCACTTTGAAATTGTTCAAGTAACACCCTTTCCTATTAAAGCACGCATGCTCATCTTTATCTTTCTTGCTTTAAGTTTTCTTGGAAAACTATCAGAGGGTGCTTTTTTACTATTCAGTGTGCATCTTGGAAGCTTGGTCATTGGCTATCTTTTTGCAACTCTCGTTTTTGGAGCAAGAAGCCCTTTTGCTTGGACTAGGAAGCTTGACTATGTGCTTACAAGCATTGGTAAGTGGATAAGAAAGAAATTACGCAAGAAATCCGCTGCAGACAAAATCATCGACATCAACTGGCGATAATTTATACATAAATAGTTCTTGAACTTGTTTGTGATATACCTAGGGCGGATTGCCCTAGGTATTTATAACGCAGGGCACTTGCGCCCTTGCAAATTACGTGTAGATATTTAAAGAGCAGCTTTGCGGCTAAGCTTATAGCGACCCTTGTCATCCACCTCTAATACCTTAACGACAATTTCATCGCCTTCTTTTACAAATTCATGAATATTGACAATACGGCTATTGTCCAACTCAGAAATATGGCATAAGCCCTCTTTTCCTGGAAGGACTTCTACAAATGCACCAAAAGGCATAACGGACGTTACACGCCCTTGATATGTCTTACCAACTTCTATTTCGCTAATAAGATCTAAAATAATCTGTTTAGCTTTTTTCATGCCATCTGCATTATTAGAAGCGATACTTACAAGGCCAGAGTCATTAATATCGATCTGAACACCAGTCTCTTCGATAATACTTCTAATCATCTTGCCACCAGGACCAATAATTGTTCCTAGCTTGCTCTGCTTTACTTGTATTGTTTCAATACGGGGTGCATGCTTAGACATCTCCGTCTTAATATTTGGACACGCATCTAACATCTTCTTCAAGATATGAATGCGTCCATCTCTTGCCTGGGCAAGCGCTGCCTTCATAATGTCGTGAGTGATACCCTCAACTTTAATGTCCATTTGAAAGGCTGTGATCCCCCTTTCATCTCCTGCAACTTTAAAGTCCATATCACCAAGAGCATCCTCAATTCCAAGAATGTCTGAGAGGATAACATAATGATTACTTTCTAGAATAAGTCCCATAGCAATGCCAGAAATCGGACGCTCAACAGGAACTCCTGCATCCATCAAAGCTAAACAGCCACCACAAACAGATGCCATTGAAGAAGAGCCGTTAGACTCTGTAATATTTGACTCTAGACGTACCGTATAAGGAAACTTTTCTGGACTTGGAATGAGTGCTTTCAAAGAGCGCTCTGCAAGCTTTCCATGACCTACCTCTCTTCTTCCAGGAGCACCAATACGTCCTACTTCCCCTACAGAAAAAGGAGGGAATGAATATTGCAAGTAAAACTTTGATGTCCAATCTCCATTTAAATCTTCATAACGAAGACCCATACCTTCTCCGCCGAGTGTACACACCGCAAGTGCCTGCGTTTCTCCTCTTGTGAAGAGTGAGCTACCATGAGCTCTTGGCAGCAAGCCTTGTTCAACATCTATAGGCCTAATTTCTGTTGTTTTACGCCCATCACAACGAATATTTTTAGATAATATCATTTTACGCATATGCTTAGACTCAATTTTCTTAAAAGCTGCAGACACATCGCAAGCCAGATATTTAGGCTCTTTCCCCTCTGGGAAAAGCGCTGCAAGAACGGTTGCTTTTACGGAAGCAGAAGCGTCCTCTCTTGCTTGTTTATCCGTGATACAAAGAGACTTTTCAAGAAGAGGCGCTGCAATCTCGTCAACAGCATCTATTACTTCTTGAGGCGTTAAGAAAAGAGGTTTTTGTGATTTTGGCTTTCCAACTATTGCTTGCCATTCAACAAGCACTTTACAAATCTGCTGTATTGCTCTATGACCTGTTTCAATGGACTCTAAAACCTGTTCTTCAGTTAAAAAGTCACAATGCCCCTCGATCATCAATATAGCATCGCTTGTACCTGCCAAAACCAAATCCAACTTACTCTTATTTAATTCTTCAATAGTTGGGTTAACAATAAATTTGCCCTCTACAAATCCCATACGAACAGCACCAATTGGCTTTGTAAAAGGAATATCTGAAATCATCAATGCTGCAGAAGTTGCACAAATTGCAAGGTAATCTGGTGAATGTACTCCATCAAAAGAAAACACATAGGATAGAAGTTGCACTTCATAAGAAAAGCCTTCTGGGAAAAGTGGTCTTATAGGCCTGTCAATAAGGCGAGAAACCAGTGTCTCTCTTTCCGTTGGCCGACCTTCCCTCTTGATAAATCCACCAAGCGTTTTTCCAGCAGCAGAAAACTTCTCTTGATAATCTACTCTCAAAGGAACAAAGTCAGCTTTTTCAGTAGGCTCTGCCGCAGAACAAGCAGTGGAGAGGACCATTGTCTCCCCTTGCGTTGCAAGAACAGCACCACCTGCTTGTCTTGCAATTTTTCCTGTTTCAAAGGTAATTGTTTTTCCGTCAATTGTAACGGATGTACTTTTCTTGTCTAAATTCATAAACGTTATATTTCCTGTTTTTTACGTTTTTTAATGTTGTGATCCAAGGAAATAAATAGAAATCAGAGAATTATATTTAAATTTTTAAGTATAATTCTCTAACTTCTACGAATCCTTGGATTCGATAAAGAGAGAATTCACTATATATAATCGGGATATTTTGCGATATGGATAAAAAACCAAGCAACTTTTTATGTAAAAGTTGCTTGGTCTAAATTCAAGATAATTTTAATGAAATACTACTTTCTTAAATTAAGACGAACGATCAGTGTTTTATAACGCTCTGTGTCCGTTGAGTTAAGATAATCTAATAATTTGCGTCTCTGACCTACAAGCTTCAAAAGAGCAAGGCGCGAACTATGATCTTTTGGGGATATTTTTAAGTGGTCTGTTAATTCTGTAATTCTCTCTGTCAAAATAGCAATCTGAACGTCTGCCGATCCCGTATCCTTATCGTGCAGCTGGAATTTTTTCGTAATTTCTTCTTTTGTGCTCTTATCTAACGACATTCAAGGACTCCTCTACTTCCATCCGGTATATTCATATATCTTAACAAAACAAGGCTAATTTATCAAGGGCTAAAACATTGTCTGAAATTACTTTTTGTAAAATACAAAGCTATAGTAGGATCTTTCTCATCACAAGAACAAAAGGAAAAACTCGATTATGATACAAGAGATAAGCAATCAAAAAAAGCTTGAACTTCTAATGCCCTGGTTTGCGTCCATTATTGAATCCGTTAAAAAGGACTTAAAGCAGGAACACTTGCAAAATGATCGGCAGTTTTTAAGGACCTATTTTGGTAATAAGCCAATACCTCGCATCACAGTACAAGAACTCATTGAAGTCTATCAAAAAATGGTAGAATCAGGAATTGATAACGTCTGTGAATTTATCATTGTAAGATGGGTTTTAAAGCATACAGATCTCTATCACTATTTTGAAAAAGAGCTTTCCAAAATAAACCCTGACTTCGATCAGCTAAAAACACTAGAGGAAGACAAATCAAAAATTCTCATGGATCATGCTGTCCATGAATTTGGAGCCATACAGACGTATATATTTACTATTCTTAATACTGTTGTATTTCAAGAACATCACATCAAGGAACTGCGTGAACATGCAATAAAAGAGCTTTCAAGGCATGCCCAACAAGCTGAAGAATTACAAGCAAAAGCCTCTCTTGAAGAGTTAAAAGTTCAGCATGAAACAGCCATACAGCGCATTACAGACAAGTATGAGAAAAAACTTTCTGGCCTGCAGAAAAAGTATGTTCATGATACGGATACCCTTAAAAAGCATGTCAGCACCCTACAACGCAAGCTGCAAGATGCTTGTAAGTAAAGAAGAGGATGAGCACTTTATGAAGTACGCTTTGCAAGAAGCAAGGCGTGCTTTCAAAGAAGATGAAGTCCCCATTGGCGCAGTCCTTGTACAAGATGGAAAAATCATTGCAAGAGGTCACAATCAGGTAGAACTTCTCAAAGATGCAACAGCCCACGCAGAAATGGTTTGCATTACAGCAGGAGCCTCCTTTTTAGAAAACTGGCGCCTTTTAAATACAACCCTCTATTGCACTCTTGAGCCTTGCAGCATGTGCGCAGGAGCCCTTCTACTATCAAGAGTCAAGAGGCTTGTTTGGGGCGCACCAGATATTCGTCAAGGAGCTTGTGGCAGCTGGGTAAACTTATTTGATAAAAACCACCCTTGCCATAAAATTGAAGTTCAACAAGGCATTCTCCAGGCAGAATGCGCAGATCTTATGAGACAATTTTTTCAAAAACAGCGAAAATCCCCTTAAATTTCACACATACTCCAGTGCATAGCTACAATCTCTTTTGTCATCGGAAGTGGTTTTTCACGTAAGTTAAGAAGAGAAGTTGTTTTCACAGAAAACTCTTCTCTAAATCGTTCCAGAGGCTTTATCATGGAAGATTTAGGAGTTGATGTAAACTTAATTTCATAAGCATTAAAATAAGAGCCATAATCTACTAAAAGATCCACCTCAATTCCACTTGTTGTCCTATAAAAGTAACAAGGGGCTCTTTCTCCCTTTCCCGCAAATCGCTTAATCACTTCCATAATCACCATATTTTCAAAAATATGCCCTCCAAATGGAGAGTAAATAAGCTGCTCTGCATTTTCTATGCGTAATAGATAGCAAAGAAGGCCCGTGTCTATAAAATAACGC
This sequence comes from Chlamydiales bacterium, assembly GCA_031292375.1. NCBI lineage: Bacteria > Pseudomonadati > Chlamydiota > Chlamydiia > Chlamydiales > Chlamydiales bacterium. Next base: position 141 of record JARLHF010000030.1, on the reverse strand, counting down.
CAGCTCGATTTTCAACTATCTGTTAATCAATAACTTGAATAGTTAAAACACGGAGACGCGGAGACACGGAGACTTATAATTTATCATTTATGATGCGTTCTACACCGTTTTTTACTTGTTTATTGCCAAAATTAATGAGTA
>JARLHF010000029.1 GCA_031292375.1 Chlamydiales bacterium | reverse complement strand
TTGCTTAGAAAAATTGAAATTTTTTGAGTAGATTTATTGATAAATTTTTCAAGCATATGTGAGCATATGGTTGAAAAATTTAACGATAAAGATGTCAAAAAAGACAATTTTAACAAGCAAATGTAATTACGCAAGAAGTCTGTTAGATCAGCAGTGATAATGAATGTGATAATGGTAATGGAATTGTTAAAATATATTATAATATTAATCATTGGCGCATCTATGTTAATTGGGTGTACTTCTGCCGAAAACAACACGAATAATTACATATGGCAAGATGTCCCAAACAGAGACAATGGCAATAAAATACGCTTTGCAACCTACCGAATAAAAATCCCATCAGACTGGAAGGTCCAGCTTCCCCTTGACAATGAATCCATCCAAGATACAACTCTTCCTAATGCGACATTTTTTCTTTCCGAAGAAGTTATAATGACTATCCACACATTTCCATCAAATAGCATAAAAGAGCGCATCCCGGTAGGATCTCAAATTGCAAGATGGAAAAAGCAATTTACGACTATTGAACCACTCAGCGTCTTTTCCTCTTTTGAAACAAGAGGAGGTTTTGCTGGCATCTTTTTTGAGGCCTCTGGAACTCATTCCAAATATGACAAAACTATGAGCGTTCTTGCTTGGAGCATGCAATTAGATAGCAGGCACTATCATACCCTTGAGTCCCTCAACAAAAACATACAAGCAGATTATACAATTAAAACTATTGGCCCAAAACATATTATAGAGCAATATAAAGAAGAGCTTATCATGGCTGCTAAAACATTTGAACTCATCCAAGCAATACCAGAAGAAAATCCATGAAGTTTATTAAAAACGTCTATCATTTTTTGGGCGGTATAACTTTTGTGCTTATTTTAATAGGCTTTACAGCCCTTTTTGTGGTCCTTGGAACGTTTATTGAGTCCCTTACCCAATCACATTTACATGCCTCCTACTTTACCTACAGTAACCCCCTTTTTAAAGGGCTGCTTCTCCTCTTTTTTATTAACATACTGGTTTCTGCTCTTCGCAGATACCCATTCAAGTTAAAGCATGTTCCTTTTTTAATTACTCACTTAGGACTGCTCATGATTCTTGCAGGCTGTATTTTTAAAAGCTACCAAGGCATTCAAGGTACTATGACTCTTCTAGAGGGCAGTGAAACAAATACTCTGTTTTTGCCTTCCACTTATGCTCTTCGCATTGAAAATGAGCAGCATGAATCCTTTGTGGCTCCCTTAGAACAAAATCTTTTGGGCTCCTTTAAAAAAGTAATCAAATCCCCTATCGACAATTTAAAAATAGAGCTTCTTGAATTCTATCCCCATTCTCAATCTAAACTCAATTATTGGGTAAAAAATAATTACCTAACTATTGCAACACTTCCTAAAATACCTCTGCAGGGAAAAAACACGCGCCCTCTCAAGATAAACTTCAATGGCCCAACAAACCTTTTTGCATTTAGCTGCATCAATAGCTATGAACGTGCAAAAGAACTTTACACAGAACTTGCCTCTCTTCAAATGCAAGATGAAAAAATAGTTCCTCTCAAAGAATTGCTCTCCTCTTTTCACTTTGACGAATCATGTGCAAAGCTAGAACTTCTTATCGATGGAAAAATAATACCCATTCAACTAACTGGTAACCAATTACTAACGAATAGAGAAAACATCACGATCACCCTTCCAAAAACACTACTTTTCACTCAAGACCATAATGGCAATGAACACTTTTTCCTATTTAACAACCATGGAGCCATACATCACGAACTCTTTAATAAAGAAAACATACATTCGCTTCTCTCTTTTAAAAAAGGCTTTTGGGGCTACGGCATTGCTTTTTCCACCCCTCCTCACTTTGACAAGTTATCAAGAGAAGAAATAGAAAAGGCGCACTCTTATTACCCCCTTTTTTTAGAATTGCAAGCAGACTCAGATGACGAAGAAGAACTCATCACTTTCATCTCTCAAACAATCAAACCACTTGAACCTCTAAGTAAATGGGAGGATAACAGAGCAAAAATCACATTGAAAGTCAGCGATGATCATCAATCATCCCTTATTGGTTTAATTTACGATCCCTTTGCAAGTGATTTAAAATGGCCTGTTCTCAATGGAAAGTATTTACTTCGTTTTCAGCCCTGTACAAAAAAAATTCCTCATCGTTTACGCCTTAGAAGTGCACGCCAAATTAACTACCCAAGAACTCAACAACCCTACAGTTTTGAATGCGACCTTCTTATCTCTGAACAAGGCCTAAAAACCCCTCTTGAAAAAACGATCAGCATGAATAACGTACACGAAACTCATGATGGATATCGCTTCTATATGTCTAATCTTTCCGCAGATGAACTGAGTGCAAAGCGCACTCAACTAGCTGTTAACTATGACCCACAAAAATATTATCTAACTTATCCAGGAGCTTTTCTATTGAGCCTTGGTATCTTACTTCTTTTTTGGCTACGTCCCTACAAATCTAAATAAAATTCTTGACACATCCCCTACCTTAGTATAAATATAAATATATAATTATACAGGTGATGTATGTCATTAGATTCAGATTTTGATAGATTTCGCGAAGGCATTTCAGTAAGTCCCACAAAAGGTGGCAAAGAAGAGCTCTATTTAACAAGAAGTGACTTAGAGAACAGGGTAAATGGTATTGCCGTCCGATCACTATCACCAAGCTCTTCTGAAGAAGGCAGCAGTTCTTCCGAAGGGGGAAGAAGCACTCCTGAAAAAAAGGGACTTTTCAAAAGACTATCCAATCTACTTAGTCCTTATCTACCTGTTACTTTAGATACACCTGAGGGTCATCGTTTGGAAGTTAAAGTTAAAGACGTTGCAAAACGATTGGATATCACTAAAGAAAAAGCAACCGAACTTATAAAATCAGGTGCATTCAATAGGTTTTTAGACTTTACATTTCACGAAGCTCTACATCATAAAGACATTAATCTTCCTGCTTCAACCCTCGCTGAAATATGCACCTATGTCACAGCTAACAGAGAGCGCATGATACTAGAAGCAAAAAATAATCCAAACGGCCTTGTCTATGCAAGGGCACAAGAAAATGAGCCACCCCCAAGAGGTATTCAATTCAATGCTGATGGCTCTGTTTTTATTCACCTCAATAAAAAAAGTCAAGATGACCCTACTGTTGGCCGCGGTGATGAGAAAGTTGTTCGTTACGCTCTTAATTTTGATACAGGAGAATTACTTGCTGTAAGCCGTTTAAAAGCTGGTATAGACCCTAGTTCAATAGACCGAGAAGCACGTTTTCTAGAACAATTTAAAGGAAAAAGAGGTATTGCGCAGGCCATCCAATGTGCAGAAGTACAAGGTAAGGAAGGTATAGACAAAAAGTTTTTTATACAACCCTATTATAATGCAGGCGACCTCGAAGCTCTTTTAACATCAAGCGATCTATCACAAAAAGATGTACTTATGGTTGTAGTAGATCTTTTAGAAGGCTTAAAAGCCTTAGAAGAGGCAAATATTTCTCATCGGGACATTCATTTTGGAAATGTTTTTCTTCATAGAGACCTTGAAGGAAATCTTCATGCCTATATTGCTGACTTTGGGAATGCTGTTGAATTATCTGATGAGCATCAAATACAAGCCATTAAACAACGAGCCCTTGAAGAAGGAAAGATACCAGAAAAGCCTTCTCTATTAAGCAACTTGGTGCAAGTGGGAGCCCTTCTTCGACCATTTTCAGTTAAACTAGGCTCACCTGTACACCCTGACGTACCACTATCTTCTGATATAACAGAAAATCCTTTAGAACATTTAGCTCATGAGCTAATGAGCATTGGAAACGCTGCAACACCAGAACAACAAGCAGAACTTCCATCAGCTGCATCTATTGCAGCAAAATATATTCCTCTTCTTGAGGATAAGCTCCGAGCGTCCTCACCTGAGTCTTCCATACAGTTCTCTCCTAGATCTTCTGGAGGATCTACATCGGGATCTCCCTCTGAATCTCCCACAGAGTTCTTATAGAGATTTACAATTATGCTCTTGGATAGTAAAGTGCATTCTTTTGAACTTTTGAGCACTTGAAACTCGATGTACCAAAAAGTTGTTCTATTTTTTATTGGCCTATCTCTCATCTTTTGCTCTGCATTTTCTTCTGAATTTAGTGTTGTGCCAACGCTCTATAAGGGACGCATACGCCCCTTTTCTACCTATGCACATGCATGGTTAAATGACATTGCTGGAAACAGTGTTGATATTAATGCAGAGGAGTTTCTTTGGAATCTCTATCTATTTGGCTATACGCCTTATGAAAAAATGCCTCTTTTTCTCATCGCATCAAAACCAATAAAAGAGCTTTTAAGCCTTAATCTTGAAGAAAACCACTTTAGTTATAAAGAAATTAAGCATGCTAAAACAATCGATGATAAAAACCTCAACCACTTGAAGGAAAAAATCTACCTCTTTACAGCTTTTGGAAATGGCGTCTTAAACCAAAATAAACAGATGAATCAAGCAAGCTTCTCACTTACAGAAGAACTACTAGATAGTGACACCTTTCTTCTTCTTCCCCTAAAAGTTCGCAAAGAAGAGTGGATTTCCCTTAGCTCTTTAGCCAAAACAGTAGGTAAGAAAAATCTCATCTCCAACTTTACTCCTTATACAGATGCAGCCTTCAAGAACTTACAAGAAGCTTATCTCTCTTTAGAAAAAATGCAAAGACCAACACCTGAAATGGCAAGTTCCCTTTTAAATGCCTATCAAGAAATTGCAGGTAGTGTTTATACACGAGCTGAAGGCAAAGCCCTTTACTATCCAACGCTCTTTCAACTACAAATAGAGCACTTTACTTATCTGCTCCCCTTCACTGAAACAGCTCTTTTTTTCTACATCCTTGCAATCATTGCTCTCCTATTTTTCTTAGAAAAAAAAATAGGTTTAGGTCTATTTTTAGCAGCTTTTTCTATAAACACATGTTATCTTGTGCTTCGCTGCATTGTTTTAGAGCGCCCTCCTGTTACAAATATGTTTGAAAGTGTAATCTACGTGCCCTTTATTGCCTCTTTTGTAGCCCTTATTTTATATCGTATTTTTAAAAATAGGATGATCCTTCTAGCTGCATCCACAACTTCTTGTATCTTATTGCTTATCGTGTACTTCACACATATCGACAAGGGACTAGAAAATGTACAAGCTGTACTAGATTCTGGCTACTGGCTTGTCATCCACGTGCTCATGGTCGTTGGAAGCTACGCCCTTTTCATATTAGCAGGTGTTCTTGCCCATTTTTATCTTGGAATTTTTTTCCTTAAAAATAAAGAAAGCAAAATTCTTTCCACTCTCATCTTACAATGCATGTATGTAGGAATTGCTCTTCTTATTTCAGGAACTATCTTGGGTGGTATATGGGCAGCAGAGAGCTGGGGGCGCTTTTGGGACTGGGATCCAAAAGAGTCATGGGCATTTATATCAAGCTGCATCTACCTTCTCTGGATTCATGCTTACCGCTTTAAAATAATCAAAAGCTTTGGGCTCGCAATGGGCGCTATCTTGGGGCTTCTTGCCATTAGTTTTACATGGTATGGAGTTAACTATGTCCTTGGTACTGGCTTACATAGCTACGGCTTTGGCAGTGGCGGCGAAGTTTACTACTATCTCTTTCTAGGTATCGAAGCTCTATTTCTAAGTACAATTTTAATTTCTTATAAATTCAACCCTTTTCTCATAAGAAAATAAGTTGTTGCGAAAAAAGGAGCGGTTATATAAGTTCAGCTCGCATTAAATTTTTTTGGGTTTTCAATGAAAAGTGAACGATTAAAGAAACTAGAAGCCGATCTTCGGGACTTAGAACAGTGGCTAAAACTTGGACTAGTTCCAAAAAAGGATGTTCAAAAGCACCAAGAGGAGATGCGACTTCTTCAACAGAAAGTTGAGGAAGAGAAAGAGCGTCTGCAATTCTTAAAAGAGAGTGGTGAAGCTGAAGAATATGTGGCCCCTAAAAGACCTGGAGCTGCACGTGCTGGGTACCCTGAAGGACCAACAATCTCAGACATCGACATGATGGAAGAGCCCAGTGGCTTAACTGAGTCCAGTATTGATATGGATACAGAATCTGTGGAAACTGATACCTTTTCCGGAGAAGAGCGTACAGAGTCTAGTGATGAAACTGTTGTAGAAGAGACTGAAGAGGAAGATGAAGATCCCTTTAGCGATAAAAACCGCTGGAAACGAGGCATTGTTGACCCTGAATCTGATCAATGGTAGAGATCTCTCTATATTTTCATATTCCCTTTTGTTCACGTAAATGTGATTACTGCCATTTTTACGTACTACCAGATAAGTCATCATTAAAAATTCTCCTCATGCAGGGCCTACAACAAGAATGGGCTCTGCAAAAGCCTCTTATCGAAAACAAAAAAATCCTTTCTATCTATTTTGGCGGAGGAACACCTTCATTGCTTGGTGCAAAATACATAGAACAAATTCTCTCTTGGATAAGAACAAGCTGTACATTTGATTCATCTCTTGAAATTACTTTAGAGGCAAATCCTGAACACTTAACTAAAGAACTTCTATCCTCTTATAGAGATATTGGCATCAATCGCCTAAGCATTGGCGTACAAACACTCGATGATGCTCTTCTCAAAAAAATCGGAAGAACCCATAATGCAAAAGAGGCAGTAGATGGCATCTACTCTGCACATGATATTGGCATGGATAACATTTCTATCGACTTGATGTATGACTTGCCAGATCAAACTCTTTCTAGCTGGCAAGAAACTGTTAATACTGCAGCAAGCTTGCCCATCACCCATCTCTCTCTTTACAACCTTACCATTGAACCACACACTCTTTTTTTCAAAAAAAAGCAAATAATTGAGCGAGCGCAACCAAGTGAAGAGGCAAGTGTTCAAATGTATAAATATGCGATAAGTACTTTAGAAGCAAGCAACCTTCTTCAATATGAAATTTCAGCTTTTGCAAAAGAGGGCTTTGAGTCAAAACATAATGTAGGTTACTGGACAGCAAGACCTTTCCTCGGATTTGGTCCATCAGCTTTTAGCTACTGGGAAAATAGACGCTTTAGAAACGTTTGTAATTTAAACAAATATGTAAAAAGCTTTGAAGAGGGGTTGTCATGCGTAGACTTTGAAGAAAAATTAGATCTAAAAGCCCATCAAAATGAGCTTTTAGCGCTACAACTTCGTCTTATAAAAGGTGTTGATATCGATCTTTTTGAAAAAGAGCATGGATCTCTTTCAAGTGAAACAAAAAAATCTATTGACAACTTACTAAAAGAAGACCTTCTGAAGTTCATGAATAGCAAGCTCTCGCTTACAAAACGCGGTATCCTCTTTTATGATACTGTTGCAGTCGAACTTATTTAAAAACTAGATTTTTAATTATCCATTTCAGATATTAGAAAAAAGCAAGATGGAACTTGCTTAAACATGAATTAGATAATTGATTAAGGAAGGTTTTATGGATTCATCACATTTTAAAAAGCTTGCTCTAATGGGCATTGCAGCAAGTCTCGTTGTAGGAGCGCCACTAAGCGCTGATGACTCAGATACAAATGCAACAGAAAGCTCTCTAAGCTCGCTTATGACAGCAAGTGAGCTCATGTCAAAACTAAATGACAAAGAAAAAGCAGAATTTAAAAGCTTAAGCCCTGAAGGACAAGCTTTAGCTCTTAAATTAGCAAACCAAACATGTAAAGGGAAAAACAGCTGCAAAGGCTTAAACTCATGCAAGACTGAAAAAAATTCTTGCGCAGGCCTAGGCGGCTGTAAAGGTCAATCTAAAGGTCCTTTTAAAGACAAAAACGTGGCTGTAGAAGTTGCAGCAAAGAAAATGAAAGAAAAACGCAATGAAATGTAAAAGCGTTGAAGTTCTAAGTGCGGTGACTTATCACCGCACTTCCTCTTCTCCACCTAAAAAACTACAAGAGATTCAACAATGGTTTGCAAGCGTTATCACACGTCCCATTGATGAAAATAGTTCCATGAACAAATTCTCCTCTTGTGGCAAACATATTGACTCAGAAGCCATTGAATACATACTGCCAAGTTCTACACTCTCTCCTGGCACACGCATCTCTATTTATCATCAGCAGTATTGGTGGCGCCTTCTTTCTGCTCTACACGACACATTTCCTCTACTAACTCGTTTATTTGGCTACAGAGAATTTAATTTGACACTAGCCATTCCCTATCTTACCAAATACCCTCCTAACCACTGGTCAATGAACTTTCTTGGAAGCATGCTTTCTAATTGGATTGCAAAAGAGTATTTAGATAATGACAAACAGCTCATTGAACATGCCTGCAAGGTCGATTGGGCCTATAATTGTAGCTTTTTTGCTCCTAAAGAAACAGAAATTCTTGCATCTCATATGCAACTACAAACCCACACTCACCTTTTTGAGCTGCCTTATAACCTTTTTCAATTTCGTGAGCAGTTTTTGTTAGAGCTCCCTGAATACTGGATAGAACATGATTTTCCTTTACTAGAGCGCTCTACAGATCAATCTTCATTGTATTATGTCCTTTATCGGGATCATAAAAACTACATTGTTTTTGAAAAGATAAGTGCATGCGAATTTAAAGTCTTAAGCTACCTCAAAGAGGCTCATAGCCTAGACGAACTTAGCTCTTGGCTTGAAAAACACCCCGATCTTGAATTGCAAAAAAATGCAGCAACAAGTCTACATCTATGGATGAGACGCTGGGTTTTAATTGGATGGCTTGTTTTTGGTACAAAAGCGCTTTTTGAATAAATAGTCTAAAGACCACTTGCCGGGCCCAAAACTAAAAATAATCAATGCGACTAAAAAGAAACTAAATGGCAACTGACTAATCAAGTTTTGAGGATCATTTAGCACATTTTTTACTTCACTAATATTATCTGTCAGCATAGCAGAAAGAGTTATGACAACAAGTGGAATAGCTGCAAGGCGAGATAAAAGCCCAAATAAAAGACACAACCCACCCACACATTCAATACCTGCCGTAAGATAAGCACTAAATGCTGGGTAAGGGATATTCAACGATGCAAAAAAATCGATTACATTAGAAATATTTCCAAACTTACCCAAGCCAGAAATAAAAAAAGCAGGCCCCCAATAGAGTCTAAGTAATAGCAGTAAAACAGTTTGAAACTTATTACCTAAAAAGACAATACCTGCATAACTCTTTAATAAAAAATGCATCCTACAACTCCTTAAATATCCTTGCCTATCTGCAACCTAATATTTACAGAATTTATTTTGCAATATTTTTATGCATATACAAGGAAAATACAAGGTTTTTTGTCAATATTAGGTAAAGGGCTTTTCTTGAAAGTTTCCACCTTTTGCACCATAATACGCTCAGTTTCTAAACTTAAATCACAAGCGATACCCACATAAGTAGAGGGGTGTAAAACTTCTAGCATCGCCTCAAACGTATACTTATTTCTGTAGGGCGCCTCCATAAATACTTGTAAAGAGCGCTCTTCTTTTGATCGCTTTTCTAAAGCTTTTAACTCTTTTTCTCTTTTTTCTAGGTCCTTACTCAAATAACCAAGGAAAGAAAAACGCTGTCCTGGAAGCCCTGAAAGCTGAATTGCCATAATAACTGCCGATGGACCTGTAAGAGTTTCTATCTTTATACCCAGCTGACGCGCTCTAAAAACAACTCTTGCACCAGGGTCTGCAATACAAGGAAGGCCCGCATCAGAAACAAGCCCCCATAACTCACCTTCTTTAAGGGGCTGCAAGAGAAAGTCAATTTCATCATCACGCGTGTTCTCATCCAAAATGCCTATCGGAATATCATAAGGAGGTTTTTTTGTACGAAATTGATTAAGATAGGATCTGCCACCTTGCATGCTCTCTGCAATAAGGCCATCTAGCATGCCAACTGCTTGATCGACTGCTTTTGGAAAAAAGCTTTCATGAGAAAGCCCTTCTCCAAGTAAATTAGGAAGTAAAATTAAACCTGACTTTAACATAAGTTTATAACTGTAAGCTCCAATAAAAGTTCTTGATCATCGATTCCATTTTTTAATAATAAGTCCGTTTTATCAATGGTAAGAAGCGCATTTTTTAAGTGAGACACACCAAGTCTTGACGCTGTATTTTTATGCTGCTCTAAAATCTTTCCTCTCATATAGGGAAAAACGCTAGTAATTGCACCATCTCCTAAAGAAAGCATATTTGCAACTTGCAGCTCTGTCTGAAAAGAAGATCTTAAACTGCGCAAGATTAAAAAAAAAGAAACACCGTTGCGAAGCATCTTTTTGCCTATGTAAAGCGCTTGCATAGCATTTTTCTCATAAAGAGCGTCCATAAGCTTCCATATCGATTCCTCTTTACTGTTTGTAGAGAGCGCCTTAATATCTGTAAGCACGATCTCTTCCCTCTCTCCCACATAACAGCTAATTTTTTGTATCTCTTGATACAATAACTCTAGATCATCTCCTATTAAGTTGAGCAAATAAGCCGCATTTTGCTGTGCTATCTTTTTACCAAAAGCTTTTGCCATATCAGAAATTGCAGACAACGCCCTTTTTTCTCTTGCCCCCTTTGTTTCAAGAGCTAAGTCTAAAAAAGAATGAGCCTCTTGCATCCACTGATAAAGCGGATGCGCAATTCGCATACCAGCTCCAATGAAAATAAGAGGATCAGAAACTTTTAGAACTTGAATTTCTTTGATAAATGAAGACTTTAACTTTTCAGCTTGAGGGAAAATTATAATCTTATTTTCTTTAAAAAGAGAGCGCTCATTAATCTCCATGCTTAAGTTTTTTTCATCAAGTATCTTGATAAACGCATCCATCTTTAAATACTTAACTCTCTCTTTTACAAGAGATAAACCATCTTCATCCTCCTTTGTATTCAAAAGGAAAATAGAGGGGTTCTTACTTTTTAAAAAGGTATCTAAACTTGTGCTCACAATAAAACCATTTACTTTTTAAGATAAGGATTTTGCCAGGTATTGACCTAAGTTTTGGGTTTATACACAAAGAAGTTCAAGAATTGTTTGTGTATAAATTGCTCAATCTTAGGGATCTTCTGGTAAATTTTCAATCATTTTTGCTCGTTTATAGTTTTTGAATAGGGACTTTGCAAAAATGATTGAAAATTTATCCAGAATCCCCTCTAACCTTGAGCCATTTAAACTCAAAACTCAGGTTATTAGAAAATCGGAGCAAGAGAATTACGTAAAATGGTACACTTCCTTTCCAATATCTAAACAACTTAAAATCAATAAATACGATCATGGTAAATTCAAATTTCTCTTATCCACTTGAAACCCATTCTAATACGTTTAAATTTATGAGCCTTCAAAGCTCCGCAAAAAAATATTGGTCTCTTCAAGAAAATGTTCTACTAATCACTTATCTCTTTTCTGAACATCTGATAGCCATACAAGAAAATAATACGATTATAGAACGAGAGCCAATACCTTTAGATCGCCTAAATTTCATCTTTCAACAAACAGCTTTTTTTAATGAAAGAAGCCCAAATGCACTTCACCAAAGATTTCGTAGGCACATAAATAACAAATCATTAAAAGAGGCCGTATTCTCGGGTCAACATGTCTATTTCGATGATTCTCTTCTTGCAAGGATAACTAGCGAAGCAAATAGCGTAATAAAACAGCAATTCTATCAATTTCATCAAGACGCTCTAGCCTTATTTCCAAATAATGCGTCCACTGGGACTTCTTCAAGTAATCCAGTAGAGCCATCAACTGTGCCCACAAACTCTTATTCAGATCTAATAAATCCCTCACCCATGGATGTAGATTATCCATTACTCCCTATAGATGAATCAAACGATCCACTAGTTGACCCTCAACTAAATTCGGTAACTTCTGAAGTATATAAAAAACCATGGTATCTAGAAGAAGTCATACTTATGTATATAAAGCTTAAAAGTGAAAAATGTATTGTTATGGACTCAACAAACAACATAGTAGAGGCCAAAGAAAAAACAATAAATTGGTCTTCTATCTTGAGCTTCATGTCTCATGCTACAGGCTCTTCTTATACCGAAGAGGATTGTAAATACTTATACGCGCAAGTCCTTAAAGATAGGGACTTTAAAAGTGTCCGTAAATTAACTTCTGATAATATAAATATTCAACAATCCATACTCAGCCGTCTGCCAAAAGATCAAGGAGATCTTTTTTTTCACTTTGTTATAAGCATAGAAGCTAGGTTCTAAAACTATCCTTTTTTAGCAAAGGCGCTCTTGGCATTTCTCCATAAGCTTTTAAATATCTCAAGACAATTCTCTTCGTCGAATTCCGATCTACCATTACATATGGATATGATGTATTGTCTGCAATGATCGTATCTATCCTTCGTTAACTGTGTAGTAACATCCTCGTCGCTTTGTACCAAGTCATCAATTAATGCCCTCTGGTCAAAATCATGTGATATTCTGGCAAGGTCACTTTGCTGCTCTCCAAAAATTGTTTCCAAATGATTTGGATCGACTATTACTAAATCTTTCATTGTGTTCTTCAATGCTATAAGGACTAATCCAAAAAATTTTTCTGGCGGCCTAACTACATCGGGAACGCGCTCTTCTCGATTGGTGCTGCGATGTATAACAACTCCTCCACGGGCCCCTTCTACTCGTTCTGCAGACTTAGTAGATGAAGAATTGGTAGGGGCTTTTCTTACTCGTTTTGCAGGCTTAGTAGATGTGGAGGTAGAACTAGCTTCAGCCGTTACACTCCTTGCTGGAGAACTAGAAGTAACTTGCTGTTGGCTGGAAGATGGCACAAAAAAACTTGATCCAGGTAATGCACAAACCCTTTCTGACAAGGCGTTAGAATAGTAAAATTCTTCTGGTATGGTTCTAAGGGCTGTAGCAACTCCTGCATCGAGCCACATAAGAGAATAGCGTCCAACAACACTATGTTGAAAAATTTTTTGTACACATCCCACTCTATGTTTTAAATGAAATTGAGCCTCTTTAGAGGAAGAAATACTCTTAACAAAAAGATCACAATCCTCTTTAAGATCTTCTTGTAAAATTTCTGTAAAAGCTTGCATATTTATTTCATCGCTTTCTCTTTGTATTCCTTCTAATAAACAATCTCTTACTTCTTTAGAACTAATAAGTTGTTGTTCAAAGAATTGAGAAACAGCACACGTAACAAAATTTAAGTTTTTCGCAGCACTACCGGGTTTCCTAATTTCTGAGCTCGAATAAAAGCAATATAGTACGGAAGCAAATATTTTATGCGCAACAGGATTGCTTTGTAGCCTGGAGTGGGATTCTTGAAGCGTGCTCACAGCTGATGAAGACGTGCTTGCAATTGATGACATTTCATAACTCCATAAATTGTTTTATTATCAAAATAATAGCGACCATGTTAACAAAACATAAATTATAGATCAATAATTTGCAATTAGGAATAATTTCCGCTGCGGGAATTACCCTCTCATTTTTAAAGATAGATAATTAATTTAAGCATATGTATAGTCGGGCCTTTCAGTTTTTTTGATGGTCTTAATTTTGAAGTTTCATAAACATCTTATTTATTTAACTTATCTCATTTTGTGTATCAGCTCTTTACTACTTGCAGACTGTCCTCATCATTTGTATATCGCACCAGATTTGCTCTACCGCCATTACAGCGAACAAGGCCTTTCAGAGGGAGCAAAAAGCGATGAGCACGGAATACTTAGTGGCTTACAAATTGGCTACGATTATATTACACCAAGAAATGTCTACGTCGGAGCCGATCTTAGATGTGATGCTGGCAAGACCGTGTACGATGGCACGCTAATTAATTTAATTGATTTTAGCACATCCCCCTATAAAAACCATACGAACAACGTTATCTTTAATGCCGAAGTACGTCTTGGCTACACTTATGAAAAGTTTTACAACATCACCACAATTCCTTTTATCGGCTTTGGTTACCACCGCTGGTATAGGGGGGCTGTTCCAGAAAATCCTTTTGGATATGACGAAACCTACACTTGGAGTTATTTAGCCTTTGGAATGCGCACAGAGTATGATTTTTGTTGTAACTTAGCAATAGGCCTAAATCTTAAACTCATGTTCATGATCGATGGCAGAATGACAAGCTCTGGCCTTGGAAATGACGTATTCGCCCTTGGCAACAAAATCCAGTATGAAATAGAACTACCCATTACTTACAGACTCTCTAAGCCTTATTGGCTTCTAAACCAAATTCAATTTGTTCCCTATTTTAGAAATCAAAATATTGGAAGAAGTAATGACCAATACGCCTATTTAGAGTTTCCAGGCCAAGCCCCTCAATACATAAGAGTATTCGAGCCAGAAAGTATCACTTATGTAGCAGGCGCACGCCTAGAACTCATCCATAATTTTTAAGTTCTTAGCTTTTTGTCTCTCAAACGATCTCTTTTCCATCCTTCAGCTGTCTGAATTTTTGGAATTTGAGCGTGGCTTAGAGAAGTAAGCTCTTTTTTACTACCCTTTACTTCTTGATTAGAACTTGTTGATTGTTTGCTTGTCATCATATCCTCCTCGGACTACTTGCCCTTTAATCAACAAATTAGCAGCAATTTCCGTGCCAGCAAAAATTATGCGTTATGTACTCCTGCTTACGCAAAAAACAATTCTTGAACTTGTTTGTGTATACATAGGCAAAAGTTGCCCTTGCAATGCACAATTCATCCATGCTAGAATGCACGAAATCTTACATTTTCTGCAGGAGAACACTATAATAAAATGTCTGAATTCACAGAAAAAACCCTCTCAAGCCTTACTCGGTTATCTAGAATTGAATGCTCTCAAGAAGAGCGAGAAGGCCTTTTTAAAGACTTAACAAATATTTTACAGTACATTGATATGCTAGGCGAAGTAAACACAGAAAACGTTCCACCCTGCAACCATGTTTTAGAAGACATATGCAATGTAATGCGTGAAGATGTTGTAGAACAAACCCTTACAAGAGAGCTCTTCCTCTCTGTTGCACCCTCTTCTGTTGGAGGCATGATTAAAGTTCCAACAGTTATTAAAAGGTCTTAAAATAATGAGTAACAAAGAACAAATCCATCTTTTATCTGCACGTAAATTACGAGAACTCTTCTGTAAGGGTGAGCTATCTGCTATAGAAATTGTAGAGCACTTCTTAAAACGCATCCACATTCATAACCCTTCTGTTGGAGCATTTTTATCCATATTTGATGAAAAAGCAAAAAAACGAGCAAAAGAACTTGATGATAAACGTCTTCGAGGCGAAAAACTTGGAAAACTTGCAGCAGTGCCCATAGCCATAAAAGACAATATCCATCTAAAAGGCGAACTTACCACGTGCGCATCAAAATTTTTAAGTAACTACAAAGCTTTATTCGATGCAACAGCCACTCGCCTTCTAGAAGAAGAAGATGCTATTTTTATTGGTAAAACCAATATGGATGAATTTGCAATGGGCTCTTCAACAGAAAACTCTGCTCTGCAAAAAACGAAAAACCCCTGGGATTTAAACTGTGTACCAGGTGGATCTTCTGGAGGCTCTGCTGCTGCTGTTGCAGCGCGCCTTGTACCCATCGCCCTTGGCAGCGATACTGGTGGATCTGTCAGGCAACCTGCATCTTTTTGCGGCGTTGTTGGCTTCAAACCAACTTATGGCCGTGTATCTCGCTATGGTCTTGTAGCTTATGGCTCTTCGCTCGACCAAATCGGTCCTCTTTCTGTCTATACTGAAGATAGTGCTCTTGTCATGGAAATCATTGGAAGACATTGCAAAAGAGATTCCACATCTATTAATAAAGAGGCAGAAGAGTATTTTCAGAACTTATCTCTTGGCATTCACAACATGAAGATAGGCGTTCCCTGGGAGTGCATTGAACAACTGCAAGAACCTGCAAAAGAAAATTTTCTCTCTTCTATAGAACAACTTAAAACGCTTGGAGCGCATATCGTAGACATTCGCTTAAACATGTTGAAGTACTCCATACCCGTTTATTATGTTTTAGCAACAGCAGAAGCCTCTACCAATCTTGCACGCTTCGATGGTGTTCGCTACGGTGTTCGCTCTCCAAATGCACAAACACTAGACCAAGTTTATGACCTCTCTAAAGAAGAGGGCTTTGGTCCAGAAGTAAAAAGGCGTATTCTCCTGGGTACCTACGTGCTCTCTTCTGGGTATAAAGATGCTTTCTACAAAAAGGCGCAAAAGGTGCGCACGCTCATGATCAAGGAATACAAGGAACAATTTCAAACTTGTAATTTAATTGCAATGCCCGTCACACCCTCCCCCGCATTTAAAACAGGATCTATACAAGATCCATTGCAAATGTATTTAGCAGATATTTATACAATTAGCGCAAATCTTGCAGGGCTTCCTGCAATCAGTGTGCCCTCTGGCCTATCTCCTGACGGCACACCTATGGGCCTGCAGATTATCGGTCCACAAATGCATGACGTGCAGGTTTGTAGAGCTGCAAACGCTTTTGAACAAAGCATGCAGTTTTCTAAATTACTTCCACCCATAACACACAATTAAACTAAAAGAAGATCTTAAAAACTATGCATGACCATCCATCTTCTCTATGGGAACCTGTTATTGGACTCGAGGTACACGTAGAGCTCAACACAAAGTCCAAGCTCTTTAGTACAGCTCCCAACCATTTTGGCGACGATCCCAATTCCAATATTACAGAAGTATGTACAGGGCAACCAGGAGCACTTCCCGTCCTCAACAAAGAAGCTGTAAGAAAGGCTGCACAATTTGGTCTTGCAGTGGGTGCAACTGTTGCAAAATTCAGCAAGTTTGATCGAAAATCCTATTTTTATCCCGATAGCCCTCGAAACTTTCAAATCACACAATATGATGAACCTATCGTAATTGGAGGAACCATTACTGCTGAGATTGAAGAGGGCTCTTTTAAAACCTTTACTATTAACAGAGCTCACCTTGAAGATGATGCTGGTATGCTCAAACATTTTAGCAACTTTGCAGGTATCGACTACAACAGAGCAGGTGTTCCACTCATCGAAATTGTATCTGAGCCCTGTATTGGAAGCGCAAAAGAGGCAACAGCTTATGTACAGGCCGTTAAAGCCATTTTAGAATACTTAGACGCATCTGATTGCAACATGGAAGAGGGTTCTTTAAGAATCGATGTAAATGTATCTGTACGTGCAAAGGGAGAAGTTTCTCTTAGAAATAAAGTAGAAATTAAGAACATGAACTCTTTCTATAACATGGAAATTGCCATTGAGTCCGAAATCAAAAGACAAGTAAAACTCTACTTACAAAACCCTGATAAGCCTCCTTGCGAGGTTATCACTCCTGCAACTTTTCGCTTTGATCCAGAACTGCAAGAAACAGTTAAAATGCGCGATAAAGAAGATGCTGATGACTATCGCTATTTTCCAGAGCCAGATCTCGTACCTATTGTTTTATCCGATGAATACATTGAATCCATTCGAAAAACACTTCCCGAGCTTCCTTTCGCAAAAAATCAGCGCTACATTAATGAGCTTCGTCTCTCAAAATATGCAGCTTCCATTTTAACGAGCGATAAAAAGCTTGCAGACTATTTTGAAGAAGCGCTCAAGCATTCTCCTAATGCAAACGCCCTTTGCAACTGGATCACGGCAGAGTTTGCTGGAAGACTCAAAGAAAAAGGAAAAACATTGTCAGAAGCTGGTATTACACCTTGCAATGTGGCAAAACTTGTTAATTTAATTGATACAAACGTAATTACTGGAAAAATTGCAAAAAGTGTAGCTGATGATATGGTTGAATCTTCTGGAAAAGATTGTGAAGAGATTGTAAAGCAAAATCCTGACTATCAACCTGTTCATGATAAAGGAGAAATCACAGCTATCATAGACAAAGTCTTATTAGAAAATAGTAGGTCCGTTGCAGATTACAAAAATGGAAAAGATAAAGCTTTTGGATTTTTGGTAGGCCAAGCAATGAAACTCTCAAAGGGCAAAGCCTCTCCAGCCCTTGTAAATGAAATCTTAAAAGAAAAACTTGATCATTGAATGTATTTTGTGTATATCTACTTTATATACACAAAAATATTCTAAGTGAAGCTCATGCCAACGCAAGAACAAAAAAAATTACCCTCACTAGAGTCCACTATACGCACTGCAACCGACTTAATGACACAAATCAGGGAAAAAGGCAATTTAGCCAAAATTGAGGAAAAGCTCAATCAAACCCTACAAACCCTCACAGCCTACCATGATCTCTTACCCCCAAAAACATCCCTCCCTTTTCTTGAAACCTTAACAAGTAATATCCGCTGTGGCATTGAATTTGCCAAAAACTTTTCAATGCTTACGCTTTCGCAAAGCCAGCTTGATTGGTTTGATAAAAAATTTTCTATCTTTAAAGCTAAGCTCTTAGAAACAGTACCTCTTATCCTGGAAAAGGATAGAAAAACATTTGGCACTATAATACATGAACTTGTGCAAATTGGTGAAAACTTTCACATGCTAGAGCTATCTGTCATCATTGAGTCCTACACAAAAAATGCAATACAAAACTTGACCTCCTCCCCTGCAAATCTTGCAAACTTTTATAGCGTCCTTGGCACATTTAATAGTTATTTACGCATTTTACAAAAACCGCATAAAGATATCTTAGAATGTATTGTAAGCCTTCTTTGTTACATTAGAACCACGCAAGATATCACTCAAGAGACTTTTTCTTTTATAGAAAAAACAGTAAATAAGATAGCCCTATCTGCAAGACTTATCTTAAGTCCCATCACCTCAGAACATGTCAAGAATGATGAACTACTCTCTTTGCAGACCTCTTTTTCAGACGCAAAAAAGATCCTTCCAAAGACAACCTTTGCGACGCTCTATACTCAGGCAGAGCAAACAGAAATTAAGCGTTTTATTTCTCTTCTGAAAAAACCTGCCTCTCAAGATATTTTTAATCCTATCTTCTCGGGATTTAGCTCCTCTCTTATGACTTTACACGCTATTAGAAAAAATTATGAGCCGCAATCGCTAAACTACCTCCTTTTTCGCTCGCTTCTCAACGGCATTAATACGATGCGAGACTATTGGTATAAGGGCTCACATGCGGACCAAAATGCTCTTATCGCAAATTTGCAGGCTATGGCACAATACCTTCTTACCTATCTAGAGAATAGAACAGGAGAATACATAAAAACAGGACAGTTACCAGAAAGCATGCGTGCTGCTATCTTCTCTTTTAATAAGCACTACCGCGACCTAATTGCATTTGCGCACGTCCATGCCCCCAAAGAGTCTTTTAAACTCGCCTCTAATTTATAATGCCACTAAAAAGAACAACTGCTGATTTTCTCTCCTACATAGCCTCTGAAAAAGGAGCATCTATTAATACATTGCAAGCCTATGGAAATGATATAAAACAGTTTACTCTCCTATTAGAATCTCTTAACATCATAGATTTTCAACAGGTAAGTACAGAACATATCATTCAATTTCTTAAAACCATGCAAAACAAAAACTACGCAAGTGCAAGCATATGCAGGGCACTCATTGCAATTAAAGTTCTCTTTCGTTTCCTAAAAAGAGAGCAGATGATCAAAATAAATGTGACAGAGCATCTAGAAAGCCCAAAACTTTGGCAACTAGTTCCAGAAGTACTCTCTGAGAGTGAAGTAGAAATACTTCTTTCTATTCCCAATCAAGCAACTTATCTTGGTGCAAGAAATTTGAGCATATTAGAACTTCTCTATTCAAGCGGCCTTCGCGTCTCTGAACTTTGCTCTCTTACCATCTACAATATTGATGACACTTTTATAAAAGTTATGGGAAAAGGAAGAAAAGAGCGTTTAGTACCTATTGGAAAAAAGGCCTTGCAAGCCATTGATTATTACCTTTTAAATTTTAGAGACCTGCATCCATCTGGAAAAGAGTCTTCGCTTTTTTTGACTAAAAGAGGAAAACCAATCGAGCGCTTTGCTGTATGGAAAATGATCAAATCTTATGCAAAAAAGGCAAATATTACAAAAAATATCTCTCCACATACACTAAGGCACTCATTTGCAACACATCTTTTAGATAATGGAGCGGATTTAAGAGTCATTCAAGAGTTTTTAGGACACTCTAATATAGCAACAACGGACCGCTATACACATATCAGCCAAAAACATCTTCAAGATTCTTTTTATAAATACCATCCAAGAAGTTCTCTAACACAGCAATTAGGAGTGGGATGTTTTACGAAAGAAAATAGGAAATTATAAGAAAATTCTTCTCATAGAAATGACATGTTAACGTAAAATGCAAAAAATTATTATGTATATTTTGTGATAGCGTTTTCAACGAGTACGTTGCATTATCTTTTACGCAGAGACGCAGAGACGCGGTGGCGTAGAGAGTTACAGATCATTAGCTACTCTAGTTAATCCATCAATAAGCCGTCCTTGCCCAAAATTAAGTACCAGCCCTAGCTTAAGTCTTGTTAATCGTAAATAGGT
>JARLHF010000028.1 GCA_031292375.1 Chlamydiales bacterium | reverse complement strand
TTTATTATTTTTTTGCTAACATTACTGATAATTATTTGAAATAACGTTGATTTTTGTGACTTTAATCTCTAGTTTCCGCTTCATTTGGCCTACTAGACGAGAAAACACTTATAAATCCATCGCCACTCCTAATTGCTGGCTAAAAGAGCAATTGTTTCTTGAAAAATGCTTTCTTACCTTATCCTAACATCAGCTCCCGCAGCTGGAAATCCACGCTCTAAATGTGTGTTTACTTTAATCGCATTTTTACTTTACTATGCTGCATTGTTAATTACTTAAAGGGTTTTTATGTCATCAGTTGGTGTAGTGAATTATTCTCCTCGTTTGAATTTAGAAGAGAAGTCTCTTGAGACAGGAATTGTTTCAGAGGCTGAAGCAAGTAAGACAGATTCTGTCGTAGCAGAGACGGCTTTACGTGTGCTGAGTACGCAGATAAGTGCCGTTGCAACTTCTGTCCAAGCACTTCAGACTTTTATTAGAAAAGTTGAAGACAGTGATACAGAGCATATTTTAGAACTGCAAGAGGATAATAAAAATCTTCGAGAGCGCTGTTCAGTGCTTGAATCAAAGCTTGAGGAGTTTAAAACAACAGCAGCAGTTAGAGAAAGAGCGTTGTCGCAGGAGCTTGAGCATTGTAAGGAAGATCTTATTCATATAAGGTCTCATGTAGACACTCACTTAGTGCCTTATATAAATCAGTCGCGTACTAGAACAGATGATGAAATTGCTAAGGTGCAATCTTCTGCAAAGAGAGCTTATGACAGATGGCTTAAAACTCCTACAGAAAAAAAATTAAAAGAGATGATAGAGGAGTCTGTAGCTCAATTTGAAGCGTCAATCAATGCCCTTAAAGAACAGCAAGGCACGATGGCTGCATTGGCAGATAGGGCTATAAAACAGGCAATAGTTTCTCAAGAAAAAGCAGAAGAAGCGGATATTTCTAGCGTAGTAGCAAAATCATTGGCGCGTGCAGGAAAAGAAGAAGCAGAACGCTTGAAAGCCTCTGTAGAAGAGACAAAGAAGCAAGCAATAGCTGCAAACCAAGCAGCCGCAGCTGCAAGTGCCGCTGCAAGAGCACAGTCAGAAAGACTACAACGGGAGATTCAGGAAGCAGAAGGGTATGCTAGCATGCAAGCAAAGATGGCATTCATGCGAAGCGACTTGGCTGCTTGGCGTGCCCAAGGGTTTTAGTAGCCATGTTTGTGTATACACAAACAATTCTTGAACTTATTTGTGTATATATATGCTTAGAACAAGAACAGAAAGTGTAGCAAGTACGAGTGCAGCACCTGTTTATCGCTTTCCACTATATCCTCCATTGAGTGTTCAGTTTGAAGGTGTGATTACTAAAATGCAGGCTTCTGCTTTATTTTCAAATGAGGATTTTAGTAGATTTGATTCAAAATATCTTGAAGATGCAGCTGCTAGACTCATTGTAGAGGTACTGGATTTTTGCCTTGAGGAGTCAGAAGACTTGGAAGAGGGTGAAATAAATCAAGTATTTTTATGGAAAGATGAATGTAAAAGCATCTTGGCAGCTTTTTTAAAATCAGAAAGAGAGGCTGAAAATGCAATTGAGAAGATGCAGAAAAGCGTTTCTGAGAGAAGAGTTGACCAAGCGGTAAAAAAATTTGGAGAAACTGTAGATCTAGTTGCACGCATTGCTACAAGAAGTTTTAATGAAAGTTCTGAAAGGCGCCTTGAAGAGGCTGAAGATAAGTTAATAGCTTTTCAAGAGCATCGCGAGAGAAGGTGTGATGCTTTATCAGAAGCTACTTGGAAATTAGAAAAAGAGATTGCTGAGCTTTCCCGAGAAGATCGTATTGCAGTGGATAAAGCATGTGCTAGTGGACTTATGGCTATGGGGCAAGAAAGGGAGTTTATGATGTTGGATGCATCTTTTAAAGAAATGCTAGGCAGAGATGCATAAATGACAGTAAAGCGTACAGAGCAAGAACTTCAAGAAACGTTTGCAAGAAGTGTGACCGCATGTGATAGATGCCAGAGTGTTCTTGATCAGTTTAAAGCAAGGGCACACTCAAGTGAGATTATTGCCCGAGTAGAGCAGGCAGCTCAAACTATAGAGTCCTTAGAAAAGCGCAGTGCTAGATTGCAAGAGGCTCTTAAGCACTCTGAGAGTGTGCTTGAAGAAAAAGAAAAAGAGCTTTCCCTGCTGAAGGAACACACCGAAGTAGTAAGTAGGGCTGCAAGCTCTTCTCATTCCAGTTCTTCTCATGAACTCCTTCGAGGAGCAGAGTTTGTAGTAAAAGTTGTTGGTGGATCTCGTGAGTACTTTCCAAGAAGAGGGATGAATCAAGAGAGAGCAAAAGGGCCAAATAGATGACGTCTCCAGTGGGCAATCAAAGGCTATTATCAGACATTACATCGAAGAGTGCAGTACAAGATGCGCGCTTTCGTGGGTTACTGCATTCTCTTGATCTTGTTAAATTTGGAGAGGTTATCGCAGAGTCTGGTTTTACAGATCTTATGACAGTTACACTTACTTCTTGGTATAGTGGTTTTATAGCAGACCTTTCCTCTGAGGAAGAGAGAGAAAAAGTCATAAAGGATTATATTGAGGCATTAAGAGATCTTTTAATGGATCCAATTAGGCGTGGTGATCTTCTTGATGCAACAGCTGTTTTGGGAAGTGATGGATTTACTTATAATGAGCTTTCTTTAGTTGGCTTTTTAACTACAACTCCTAAAGAGTATCAACAACGCTCTCCACTTGCTATAAATAATCCAACACCCCTGACGAGGACCTCTCATCCTGTCGTTCGCTTTGCTGTCAAATGGCTGGCTGAAAAAGAATCTGCTTTTCTTCTTAAAAGAGAGGAAGAAGAAAAAGAAGAGGCTATAAAGGCTCTTGCACGCGCTACTCAATACGCTCGCCTCAGAGAAATGCATGAAAAGGCAAGAGTGCGTAAAAGAGAAGAACAAGTTTTAATTAAAGAGCGCTGCACCCATGTAAAAACTGAAAAAGTTAAGAATTTTAAATTGCGTGCACAAGAAGCACTTGCATCCGTTGGAAGGAGCGCTGCAAGTTGTAGTCAAACTGCAGAGGCGTTTGATGCAAAATGTGTTGCTTATAAAGAAGAGGAAGATGAGTCTATTAGGAGCATAAGAGAAACATTTGTTAATGATAATGACACAGCTTACCTTGAAGGGTTACTTCAAGAAAGACTTATAGAGGCATCAGCTGAAGATCAAGATGCTTTTCAAGAAGTGTATACACAGCTTACTACTGCTTATGATGAATTAGATCCTTTGAAAGAGATGTTAGATGAGTGTGATGAGAGGCTTGCAGTGCAAAGAGAGCATGATAAGGAGCATTTTTTACACATTGAAAAAGAGCTTGCTCTTTTGGAAGAGAAGAGAAACGCTCTTAGGCAGCGCTCCGATGAGCTTCGTTTAAGTCAGGAGATTGTGGATATACGTATAGGTCATGTAGAGCAGCAACAAGGGGTTATAAGGCAAGGCCTTACCCAAGTAAGAACAGATATTGAGCAGATGCATGAGCGCTCCTCTAATAGTCTTATTGAAAGCCTTGGCATAGGCGCTCTTGCTATTTTTGGCTCTTGGGCTCTTGCAAAGTTTGCTATAACCCTTTTGCCGAAAGAAGGAGGACTTATGCTCCTTCAAACAATTCGTATTTAAGTTAAAGATTATGAAAACCACTTCAATTAAGCACGCTTCTATACTTACTCTCTTGCGTCAAAAAGAGGATCTGCTAGTAGATGAAATGCCTAAATTAGCATCTTTGACGGAAGGGCAGCCAAGTACTTCTACTAGGATGGATAGGGCAGCTAGTGCTCTTCTTAGTTGCTCAGACGGCATTAAGAGGCATACTGTAGGAGAGCAATTATTTCATGCGGCAAATGCTCTTAAACAAGAAGAAAGAAGCCCTTTTGAGCCTTCTAGTAGGCTAACACAACATGCTATTTCTATTGATTTAGGTGGCAGAAAGAGAGACCTTCAAGCAAAATCACAAGCGGCTCCTACGTTGCTTCAACGACTTAAAAACCGTACAGAAGTTCTTTCAAGAGATTTTGAAGCCTTAGAAAAAGCAGATAGAGCTGAGGGTAACACAGAAGAGATGAATGCACGGCAATTGTCGAGGCGAGTAGTTGGAGCCGTGCGTATAGCAGGAACTGCCCTTGGAATGGTAGGTGATGTAGCACATGCAGGTGTAGCTGCTATAATGGATAATTTACGAGAGCATCATCCAGGCACTCATGCACTTGCTTGTAAAGTTAAAGAAGCTGCTAAAGAAGTTTTAGAAGCAGTGGTTCCAGAGGAGTTGAAAGAAGATGCCCGCGCATTTGTTAAGGAAGATTTGCCTAAGTTTAATAGGCAAGTAGCTAAAGCACTTGATGAAAAAGTGGGCGTTCCAGAAGAGGTTGCTTTGCGGGCGATACAAGATGTTGAGAAGATGGCAACTACTAAAGCAGTAGGTGCAACTAGCCAAGTAGTAAGAAAAGCGGCTAAAAGCGTAAAAGCTCTCTGTTCTTCACGAGTGAACCCAGTAGTTTCTGAGGGTTACAAGTTTGGGGGTTCTTATATTGAAACTTATTATGACACTAGAACAAATTCATTTCATGTGCTTGATCAAAGGCTTCTAGCAAATAAAAATCGTTCAGCTCCTGCGCACAACAAAAATAAAGAGGTGTACTGCCGTGAGAGCTGTAGTCATGATGTACTAATAGAGTCTCAATCTGTACGCACTAAGAAAGATCCATCACCTATACAGTCAGCATACATCACATTGAGTGAAACAGGAGATATCCGCGATGTGCATGTTCATCATAGCACATTTGCTGAGGGAGCATGTCCATCTCAAATGCTAGACATTCTTTTCCCAACAGAAGAAGTAGGCCGTAGGTCTACTGAAGGTAGCAGCTTAGCATCCACAAACACTGTCTCTACACACTTTATTGCTATGAATGTAAGTCAGATGCCTGGCAATAGGGTTGTTGTTAGAGCAGAACATAACATAAACTTAGATGTAGTAGACAACACATTAGGGAAATCACACTTTCCAATCATCGAGAAGTATGTAAGAGACCTTTCCAGAAGCAATCCGGGTATGGAGGTTCATTTGCAGGTAAATACTCCTCCTGTTAATACCTTTATTGGAGAAGCAATAGAAATAGGTGACTCAATAACTGTTGGTAAGAACTTAAGGCCATGCAGAGGGAAGCATCAAGATTTGATAAAAGCTATCTCAGAAAGTGATAAATTTGATTATTTTGGTTTGGTAGATAATATGCTCACCTTTCAATACCGTACACCACTACCTCTTTCTACTGCGCATAAAAGTAAGAGAGTGATGCGTGATCGTGAGGGCCTTGGTTATGAGGTATTGTCGCAACCTTTAACTGAGTTGAACCAGGATACATTTCCTCTATTTTCAGCAATGCAAACAGTACATGTTACATTAAGAGAATCAAATCAATGGCGAAAAATCTCTGTAGGTTTTGGTAAATTATCTTTAAATAACAAAGATCTTCCCTTGCTTCTTGATTCTCTTGTACCTATTCAGCCGCAATTACTAACATGTCTTGAATTTGACGAAAATCTTTTGGGAAAAGAGATAGGACAGAGTAATTCTTTTTGGAGAGTGATGCAACAAGAGATGTTGCCTATACTTAGAGAGTCTGAGTTTAAGAAAGTTGTCTATGATCCATTTTATTCACCCATGCCTGTATTTGTTCGAAGAGGAGTTGAACTTCCAACAACCCTATCTACATCTATAACGGAGGTTTCTATCATTTTAACATACCTGAAGAGCAATGAGATGGTTCTGAGGGTAATAGGAGATCGATACTCAAAAGATGTGCCTTTAGGTACGATCGAGCGTTTTATGGACGATGTAATCACTAATAACTCGCAAGTAAAGATCTATGTTCAGGTGAAAGGTTACTCTTCTCAGGTTATGCAGGCATTTCAGGAGATGATTACTTCAAACAAAAAAATTTATAACCTAGGAGAGTGTCCTTGTTACTATGGTTTGAGGCCTGAAAAAAATCTATCAGCGTTAACATTGCGATATGATCCTTTGGGTGCTAAAATCCCTCTTATAAAGCCCTACAATCCAGATGCCTCTGATATTCAATATGCCGACATGAACATGTACTGGTTGGAAGATGCGACTATTATCGCTATAGAAAACTCTGCAATACAAGATGCAAATTGGCTTCTTAGTAAAGTGGATCAAGTAGCTGAGAGTCAGCAGGCTCGTCCTGTTTTTATTTGTGTTCATTTAGAAATCCTAGCAAGGCTTTTTGAAAGTAACTCATCTTTTACGCCTCTTGGAAAGTCTTTCGAATGTGTATGGCCATGTAGTCGAATACCAAGGGCTTCTGTGTATGTATTTCAATATAAAAAGTTGCAAGAGGCTGTTTATGATCCTCATGCACTTGTAAAAGGCTTTTGGAGTATGAGCGTAAGGGATAGATCGGATGGATCAACTTTTGTATTTACAGAGATTTTAGAAAAAACATTGCCAAGGGATATTGAGAGTATATTTTATAAATTTTCGAAAAGCCTTGACAGTCTAAGTAGAGGTGCCACCGAAGATTTTTTCTTACAATTTAACCCTAAAAATAAGCACTTGCTTGATATCTTGGTACGCAGAAAGCACACAGAACTTGTTGCAGGAAGTTCTGAGTTTCAACCAGGTGACACTTTAGATAGTTCTAAGTTACCGGTGTTTCGCATTCTTCCCTCATCTTAATTCTTATATTATTCTGAGTGCATCTTTGACATTTTTGATGTACTGTGGGCCTGCAGAACCCATGTCAAGAATAGGAAGACAGTGGCTATGGCAACCCAATTGCTCGCGTGCTTGTTCGATAGTTATATTTGCTCTTGCAGCAAGCTTTTCTGCTGTTAGAGAAACTTCAACCCTTATGCTTTTTGGTTTATAATTTTGCTCATAATCCTTTAGAGGGGATGTGGTCCCTTGAGCTTTAGCTTCGATGCGCTCAGCTTTCAGTTTACGATCAAGAGGTGTCATTTGCATCTCTTTTAATGCCTTGTAAAGGCTTGCATGGTAGCGAATTATACCATCTCCGTGACTATAGATAATGAATTTTTTTCCCTTAACTTTTTGGAAATTAGCTAGGCTATCGAGCTTCCAGCCTCCTAATGAAGCAGCCATAGCACCCATATTACCAAGTAAACGAGGTCCAATCCACGACATGAGACGAGCACTTACACGTCCTACTAAGTTCATTTGGGGCATCAAGGTAATAGCAAGAGGGACAACAGATTTAATGGCGCTGGCAAGAGTAGAAAATGATCTATCGCTATACAAGTGCATTCCATCATGTTCATTTTGATGGTAAGAGGCAACTTCTGCACCGACTCCTCCGCCCAAAGAGACGGCATGGATTAGAATGTTTTCTTGAGGTACTTTTTGTTGCAATAGATATTGGATCATGGCTTCGCCATCTAGCACAAGATCATGTAAGGAGGTAGCTGCGCCTTCACTGCGCATCACTCCACGGTAATTGCCAAATAGTACGTTGACTTGGATCTTGTCAGAAAACTTTTTGGCTAGATTCAAGAATTGCTCATAACACATGAGGTTTCCGGGCATGATAACGATCCATTTTTGCTCTGTAGCAGCGCGTGATTGTTGACTTGAATGCTCGATAACTATGGTGTCTAGTTTTACTTGATCTGCAGTTTCTATTGTAACTTGTCTTGCATGGTTTTCAGGATCGCCTAAGAAGCTTTCCCTAGCTTTATGAAGGTTTTTAAGGGATTCAATTTGAATT
This sequence comes from Chlamydiales bacterium, assembly GCA_031292375.1. Classification (NCBI taxonomy): domain Bacteria; kingdom Pseudomonadati; phylum Chlamydiota; class Chlamydiia; order Chlamydiales; species Chlamydiales bacterium. The sequence continues at coordinate 3,660 of JARLHF010000028.1, read as the reverse complement.
TCTAGGCGTGCAGCATTAGAGTTTACTGCATTTTTTAGGGCGTTTTCTTTTTTGGCTAAGTTAAATTCTACGCCTGCAGGTAGGATGCAAGAAGAAAGTAGGGGTTTTATCATGAATAAGCAGAGTCGTGCGATGCCTAAAGGGATAAAGATAATAGAAAAGATATTCCAAGCAAGTCTAGCTATTTTGTTTTTTAGAAGGTTTTGTTCGGCTAAGTTTTTCTGAGTGTGAAAGATGTCATTATGTTCTTCTACTCGAAATTTGACTTCAGGTAGTGGAAAAATTTGATTCATAGAAGAAGAAACAGCAAGATTAGACATCTTATAACCTTAAGTTAGTTTAGAAGCTAATTGTAATCTATGAATATTAATGTAAAATAAAGAAATTATTTAATAAGCATTAAGGTATACACAAACCAATTTTTGAACTTGTTTGTGTATACCTTGATTGATACTCCTAAAAAATGGTAGTCTCTTCCCTTATGTTCGCACAGAAAACACTTTTTTTATTTATTTTGCTCTTAATTTCATTTTTTTTGCATGCAAAAGAAGTCGTTGTTGATTTGAGAGAGCCCGAATATTCGGAAGGGATCATTACGACATCTCTTGGTGGTGTCATCCGTAGCGGTAAAATACGCATTCAAGCTACCCACATGACTTATAACAAAGTAGAAGAAACACTGATTGCAAAAGGTGATCTATTTGTCATTTATGGACATAAAATATTGATAGGTAGTAGCTTAGAATATAATTTTAAAACATGCTCAGGCTTTATTTGTGATGGAGTTGTAGCAGAAGAACCCGTTGTTATGGGAGGCGAAAAAATTATACTCGAGGGTGATGGCTCTTATAGATTAGAAAATGGCTATATCACTTTGTGGGAAACTTGTGAAGAAGACTTTGCTATCCACTCTAAATGCATTCGTCTTCTAAAAAATAATATGCTCATTGCAAAAGATGTTTGCCTGCGTTTTTTTAGCATACCCCTATTTACACTCTCTTCTTTCAATACACACATGGACTCTGTTAGCGAAATTCCTATCCAGGTAAAATTCACATTTGGTGGAATCGAGGGTAGCGCTATATCCCTTCGTTACAGGGCGCTAACCTGGAAAGATTTAAAGGTCTATCTAAGAGCGGACTATGTACTCTCAAAAGGGCCTGGTGGCGGTATTGATGCTGACTATTGTTCTGTTCTAGACAAGCGTTCGTTTATTTTAAAAAATTTCATGGTACAAGACAGGTCCTACGATGACCCCGTCAACCGATTGAGGTATCGATTTGAGGGTACCTACGATGAGAGTTTTAAAAATAATGTACATGCAAGACTTGTCTATGACGTTCTTTCTGACAGTGAAATGGCTTCAGACTTTTCTGCCGATGAATTCAACTTAGATACAGGAGAACACACACATTTACTAGTTACAAAAAAAGAAGACTCTTGGATTGCAGACTTTTCCACCCGTGTACGTGTCAATGACTTTCAAACTGTAAACCAGCAATTACCTGCAATAGAAGCAAGCCACAAGCCTATTTCTCATGGGGCTACTGGTATCATATCAGATCATCGTATAAGAGCAGGTTTTTTAGACTATGCCTATGCAGATGGCACTCCTCCCCCTGTAAGTGATTTTCATGCAACTAGAATTGAACTAGACCAAGAATTCTACAGACCCTTTACCCCTATTACTGGAGTAAAAATAACACCAGAGGTAGCTCTGACCGGAATTTTCTATGATAATAATCCACAAGCACAAGCTGTCATGCAAGCAGTTGGAAGGGCAGGCCTTTTTGTAAACGCAAAATTCTCCAGACTGTATGGACAAAGCAAGCATATTGTTGAGCCTTATGCCAGCTTTCAATACTACTCTCATCCAACTGTGCGCTTTAATAACTATTATGTTTTTGATATTGAAGATGGTTATGCAAGACTACAAATACTTCGCTTTGGATTTACAAACTCTCTATTCCTGCATGGAAAACAACCTATTCGCGCACTCTATCTCAATATTTTTGCAGATGCATTTTTTAGTGTACACACGCTACAAAACAGCATACCCAGAATTTATGGATCTCTTTTAGCCCACCCAACACCTTATTTAACAACTCGCTATGATATTGCCTGGAATACGGAAACAAAATCTCTTGATTTCTTTAACTTAACACACCTTTGGACGATCAATGAGGATTATGCAATAGGCCTAGATTTCCTGCACAGGGGCATCAAAGCGTGGAGAAAGGCCGATTACACCAACTTTATGTTAGATGCACAGCAACCAGAATACGCCCTTCTTCACTCAAACCTATCGGACAGAAGAAATACACTCCTTGTCCACTTCTTCTACCGCTTCCATCCCAACTGGTGCCTCGAGATGCATACACGCTCTGGCTGGCACAGGCTGACAGGTCAACTACCAACACCCGAGACAGAACCTAACTACAAGGAGTTTAAGATAGATCTATCCACCTTTATTGGCTGCAACTGGAACTTAAAACTCTCTTACGAACATAGAGAAATCGACAATCGCTTCTTTATGAGCTTTAAGCTAGGTGAAAACTGCCCCAAAAAGAGTAACCCCTTCCAGTCAAGCCTCTGGTAGGCTTAAAACAGATCTAGCCATATGCTATTTGCATGTATACACATCGTAAACAATTCTTCATTAACGATGTGTATATAGTTATTAACGCGAGTTTTGGATAAAAAACATATTTAAGTTATTTAAACACAATGTTTTAGATCATAAAATGAATTAATTCAAACTTTTATTTTTTTACTTAGTATTCCACAAATGTGGGCTGACTATAACTTTGAAGAACGGCCTCATAATAAATTATGAGGCCTATCGCGTGCCGTCGCTCCCCGTGCAGAGCACTGTGTTCGCTCCTGTGCTGCGATTCTTCTTTGTTCTAGCAGCCCTCGGAAGCATCGAAAGTCGATGCAATATTCCGAGCCAGGTACCCTGGCCTCGTTTAGTCAAGGGTATCCCTTTTGCAAACCTACACTATTTTTTTACAATTATGATTGAAAAAAGACCCCCACATGGTTAAAAGATTTATTTTGTGAAACAAAGATAACCTGGAAGGTCAAAATGATTAAGAGTGATGTATTTACCCTAATCTCAATTTTTTGTGATGTGGATGATTTTTGCAAGGAATTTGAACCAGAATGGAAAAAAATACTGATTGAAAATCAACATCAACAGCTAATAGGAAACAAAAAGAAAAGAAATCGCAAAACCGAATTATCTCTAAGTGAAGCAATAACAATCGTTATAATGTTTCATAAAACCCGCTACAGAACATTTAAAGACTATTATCAACGATATAATGATCGTATTCCAGTTTCAGACATGTCTAGAGGGTTGTTTGGAAAACTTTTTGGGGATAAGGGCTATATTTCACAAGAGTTATTTCTCAGTTTGTACGAGAAAGGAATGCAGATTATAACCAAACTTAAAAAAAATATGAAAAATAAACCAATGAGTCTTGTTCATTAAAATTTAAAGCTGGTTTTTTGGGTTGTATATTAGGAATAGGAATGACTCTAACGAAAATAAATGAAACACGGAGCCACAGAGACACGGAGAGTGCTTTTATACATAACGATTTGTCTTATAAAATTATTGGAGCAGCTATTGAAGTCCATAAGGTGCTTGGAGGG
>JARLHF010000027.1 GCA_031292375.1 Chlamydiales bacterium | reverse complement strand
TGAGCTTCCTAAATTTCATAAGACCATTGATGAGCTCTTAACGATGCTCGACAAGTGGGTCTATTTCTTTAAGTATGCTGAGGACACTTCAGAAAAAGAAGTTTTTAGGCTGGGAATCAATGATCCTATCATCGAAAGAGCTTATGAAGAGCTCAACCGTTTTTCTTGGAGCGATATTGAGCTTTTAACCTATGATCAAAAAGATAAATATGCCCGCACTTATAAAGCTTCTATGGATCAAAAATTTGATGAGGGCGAAGCTGCAGGTATGGCCAAGGGTATGGCTGCAGGTGTAGCTACAGTTGCAAAGGCAATGAAAAGTCAGGGGATGACGTGGCAAAGTATTCATGCAGTTACAGCCCTTTCACAAGCAGATATTGAATCTCTCTAATTTAACACCAGTTTTGGGTAAGAAATATATTTAAATTATTTAAACACAATATTTTAGATCATAAAATGAATTAATGTGATGTTTTTAGTTCCTCAAAGAGTTTAAATAGAGGGCTTTGCTTAAAGGCTGCAGCTTTTCGAGGTTTTGTACGAAGGATTGTTTTCTCGAAAAAATGTTGTAATTCATTTAAATCATCTACACCTTTTAGCCAGTTACAAAGACCAATCCACTCACTTTGTGAATAATTTTCATACTCTCCGTTAATGAATTTAGCTTGAGCTATAATGCTTTGAAATGCTTCATCGGATATTATTGCTTTTTCTTCTGGATCTGTAATGATCCCTTTTGCCACTATTTCCTTCGTACGTATATCATAAGACATAGACCAATTAGTTTTAGTAACAGGTCGATTTTGGTCACCAGAATAATAACAATAGGGGCGGTGATGTACATCATCTAGGATGTCGCCGATAATAATTAATTCAATTTTTTGGTTGGGATGCCAAGGTCCTTCCATAATTATATGTAGATTGTTAATTTTTGGTTGAGCATGATCGAAGGAAAGACGTTTAAAGAGATCTTTTCGATCAAGCGGTAAGAAGTTTTCTGTAAACAGAATACGCTCATCAAAAGCTTTATGTAGTAAAGCTTTTGCAGAATATTCTTTGGGTCTATTTTTTACCCAAGGAGCATAAAAGGGAACCTCACCGCACTGATTAAATTGTAATTCTTCATTTTTTATTTCAATTTTAACATCGAGGTTACGTTCTACCTCATGCTCTACTTCCACTTCCTCTTCTACTTCAAGACCCATTAAAAGAGATGTATCTTGTCCTGGAACAAGAGGAGGCATTTTTTGCAAAAGGTCTTCATCCCAAGTAAGAGAGGAAAGTGCATCTGTGGATAATCCCAGTTGATTTGCATAAGTTACCCAATGTGTTTTCTTTGCGGTAAGTGCTTCTAATGGGGTAGCGTCTATTTTTTGAATTGCATGATTTTGAGCATGGTAGGAGCCTGCTTGGTTATAATCATGAGAGGGCTTTTGAAGAAAGAGATCTTGCCATGCTTCAAAAGATGAGAGTGTTTGGTCGAGACTAGCTTGTGCAAGCAGTTGCTTATAAGCTTCTTGTCTTATTAAATGAGGGATTTCTTGCATTTTTGAGCGAAAAAGCCCTGTTGCATATAAGAGGCCCTCATTGCGAGCAGATTGTACAAGAATTTCTTCTATATTATTCATATCTGGGTTATGTATCGATTTAGCAAGCTTAATTTTTTGGCCATTCAAACGCATGCGACCATCATTTTGTAAGAGGTCTTCCAGCGTTTTTCTTCTATCGACAGTAAGAAGAGCTCTACTTTCTGGATCTAATGGGATGTTGGCACCTCGAGCACTTGCTTTTGGAAAATAATATCCCTTTTTAGAAAGAGAGCACTCCGCTTTTCCAACATAATAGGGTTTACCACCAGGATAACCTACTTGTTCAAGGTGAGTTTGAGAGTGCATAAAAGCTGTTGAAACATCTTTTGGCGCTTGGGAGCGAAAAGCACCTGCACCATCAATTAAAGCATGAAAATGCCCTTGGTTGAGTACATTTAATGGATCTTCTGGGTCGTATTTAAGGGGTATGTCATCTGTGTGTGTTCTTTTTAACAAGCGATAAACCATTTCGCCCACAACACCTGTGACTGCTCCAGTATTTCCCTGTAGTGCACGTGGAAGCTCTTCGATGCATCCAGTGGTAGCTGAAAGGCCTACAACAGATTTTGCCATGGCTGCAGTATCGTGAGGAGTCATGGAAATTACTTCACCACTTGTGCTCATGTTTTGCAATTTTAATTTAAGAAAATAACGAACATGTCCCCAATTATGGTTTAGCTCGTTCTGTAGAGCTAGCAACTGCTGCTCGCTTATTTTCCCCTTGGGGAAGGGATGGCTTGGAAAAATTGCTGCAAATTCTTTCTCTGGAGTTACACTTTTAATAGATTCATTTTGCAATTCTTGAATCCATTGTAAGAGTTCTAGAAGAGAAACACCATTTTGGATGTAGTCTTGAATGGTAAAGTTGATCTCTTCAAGAGGATGCCCTGGACGAGATCCCTCTTGAGGCTCTCCCTCATGGCAGGGTATCGTTCTTGTTCCATCGATACTTCTTTGATAATCTAAGTGACTTGCCTTTTTCAGGGCAAGTGGAAGGAATGTATAAAATTGGTCTTTGTATAGAGCAAAAGTATCTTGCTCCTCTCTAGAGTAGCTTGATAAGTCTGCTTCTTTTTCACCTAAAAAATAATGAAACAGGTCAAGATCATCGCCTGCAAATTTTTTAGCGCAATCACGAATGACTTCTAAACGTAGATCATTAGAAAGTTCGCCCTGTAGATCCGATGAGAGTTTAAGTCTTGGATCATTTTTAAGTTCTTCGTAGATCTTCAATGTACTGTCTATAAGAAAAGGCGCTATTGCAACAGGCTTTCCAAGTTGTATTTGGAGCCTATTACAAGATCTGTTAGGTACATCAAATTCATCCATAAGAGTTTCTTCCCTTTCTTGTAAAAGAAGGAGAATCTTTTTAAGATAAGTCCAGTGCTCTTTTTCGATATCAGCGATAGGAATTCCATCTTTTTGCATCGCAATAAATTCACGGTTGAGTTTTAACCATTTTTCTTGCAAAAGGGGCAGCGACTTATAGTCTGTAAGGAGGCATCCTTTTTCTTGAATTGTCATCAAAAGTTCATGGTAGATCTTTTTGAAAAGAGAATTTTTTACTAGAGTGTTTTCTTTGGTCTTTTCATGAATGATGGGAGACATTTTTAGGTTATACTGCAGAGTATAGATTTTCTTTTCAAAAGCATTACCAAGGTTTTTTTGTAAAAGAGCTTTGGATTGTTCAAAAAGCGTAGGAAGCGTCCTAAAGGTCACTAAGTTAGTTCCATTTGCCTTCATAAGGCCTCTTAAGACAGAAAATAGCGCAGTTTTTCCAGAGCCTGTACTTGCCTGGAAAATGCCATTAGTAGATAGCAGTAGTTCATTGAGAAGATGTAATTGGTTTTGTTCTGATCCAAGAGATCTGAAAATTTGCTGAGAAAAACATTCATATACAAGAAGTTCTGGATGAGTTACTTTTTCATAAAATCTTTTTAGAGTAAGAAATTGATAGAGAATTTCTGATTGTACAGAGCGCTCTTGAATATTTAAAGAAGGGTCTAATAGTTTTGTAATGACTTGTGAGCTGTTTTTTAGTAGGAGGTAAGTGACTTCTGCAGAAAAATAAGCTTCAAGGTCGTTTTTTAACTCCTGGATATCCAGGCTTGCTGGAAGTAATTTCTTCTCTTGAAGTTCTGCCAAATTCTTTTGCATGAAAGCGAGTGTAAGCTCTTGGAAACTTGCTACTTGTTGAAGCCCGCCCTTGATTTTCATAGCCTCGACGGGGTCTTTGATACCTTTGAGTAGATTTTCGATTTTTTCTTTCTTGAGAGCAGATTGTTGCTTATAGGATTTTTTTAGGTGAGAAATTTTTCGCTTTAATAATTGTATGTGTTCAAGATTATGCTGTGTTTTTTCTTTAACAGATTGCTCATGGAACTTCATCTCTTCTATAAGTTTTTTAACAGCCTTGGCTTCGCAAGGGGTTGCATCAGAGCTAATTCTTGGAAGACGTACATGTGGAAGTATATAGATGTTTTCAGAAAAGTATAAATAGAGTTCTTCCTCTTGGAATAGGTGAGGAACACCTTTTTCTAGAGTTTTGATGGGTGATCCTGTTGACTTGTATGCTGCAAGATGCTCTTCTAAATAGTGCATAGGAATTCGCTCAACACCTAGTATTCCTGCCTGTTTTGCATCATGTACACGTGCTTTAAGATTTACTTCAGGCTGTCCGCTCCAAGATGGAACTCCAGAGAGGGGATCAAATTTAGGTAAAACATTTCCCTTTTCTAATGTTAAAATCCTTAAGTGTTCATTGTAAAATGTGAGATCTTTCTTTTTAAGAATCTTTAGCATTACTTCAAATAATCGTTGACCCAAGAGAAGCCTTTGGTCAATTTTTCTTCCCTCTAAAAGATAAGTAGGGCAATGCTCGCGAATTAATGTGTCTAATTGCTCTGAAAGAGTAGCAAATGCAAGCTTTTTTCTAATCAGGCTTTTTAGTTTTAAAGCAATACGAATTTTAATGGCTGCTGCATGTCCATCATCATCCTCACCTACTTTCAAGAAGTGTAAGAGAGTGTGGATCTTCTCTTTTGTTAAGTCCGCATGATTGAGTTTAAGCTGTTTTAAAGCAGATACTGCATGTGACATATTTTTATTAAAAAGAGCATGTGTGAGTAGAGCTATGTTACTTTCAATTTTTCCTTTTTCATTAACACATTCTAGTTCCTTTGTAAGTGAATGCATTGTAAAGACATGGCACTTTAAAACAGATGTTCCCTCATGTTTTGGCTCTTGTTGTAGATGCATTGTCTGAAACTCTGCACTATTTGGCTTTTTGCCCGTCCACCAAGCTTTAAGCAATAAAAGACAATTTTCAAGGTAAGATTTATTTCTTGTAGTAGTAACTATCTTGGATTCAAGTGTAGAAGGATCTGCAAATATTATTTTTGCAGGTGCCATTTTATTTTTATGACGCAGTACTAAAGCGTTTGGATATTCTTGAGAAGCTAAAAAGTCAATCCAATATCCTTGATATGCAAGGTCATCGCTGTATAGTTTTCCTTGCTTGTAGGAAAAAGAGAGCCCATAGCGAACAAATTCAAGCTTTTGTAAATTCCCATCATTGGATAAAAGTAAAATATCCTTTTCGTTTTCAAAGGCTTTTAATGCGTTTAAGCAGGAACTAGAAAGGGCTTTTATGCTTTCTTGTTTGTAGGGGATAGATTCTGTTGGGCCGCGACAATCAATGATAGAATTTACTTTTGCTTGTCCTGATACTATCTGAAGATTAAATTTAAAGCGGATATTTCCCTCTGCATCCAAACATAAACCCGTATTTGGATTCTCAGGAGCAAAATAAAGTAGGTCGGATGCAAGTGAGCGCAAGGGATAAAAATCCTCTTGATAGCTCAAGGATATAGCTTGAAACGAGTGCTCTTTTTCAGAAAACTTTTTATAAAATCTATATTTTCCGTTTTCTGCTTCCACATGGCCACACTCTCCATTTTTATCAAAGATATAATAAGCAGTGATATTGCCCCTTAGCACCATTTTAACTTGCATAGAAGTTTTGTCAATCTCTTTGAAAGCAAGAGCATAGGTGGAATCGGTTAAAATTTCTGTTGGTATTGTAACAAGGCGCTCTCCAGATGTACGCATCAAAACATGAGCTTTGAGTAGATTAATTTCGCAATAAGCATTTCTAAATAGAGGAAAGGATCCTTCCCAAGGAGAATCTTTTGTATCCATGCCTTGATCATGGCAAATGGTATTGAGAAGAGGGCTCAAGCGTTGAGGAGGTACATTCTCAAGAGAGTGTGTTAAAACTGCATAGTAGCGAGATAATTTATCCATCTCATTGGGATCTACATCATGCGCTTCTTTTGGCAGTACTTGTAGAAGATGATAGAGTCTAATGATTTCTTCAAGGGAGCTTGGATTTTCTATTTTTAATAAGAGGTACTCAACTACAGCTTTAAATTGAAAGGGGCGCAAATCTGCATTTTGTAAAATGGGGTTTATAGAAAAACGCTCTAAAATAGTGTTAAATTTATCACGAGCTTCTGTGCTTTGATTATAGGCTCTGTATACGCCTCTAAAGCGTCTTGTGATGGAGAGTATAAAGAGGTAGTGGTCATAGTAGGAAGGATCTGTTTGGATGCGCTCTTCATAAAAATTTAGCTGCTTTTGTAGGACATCTGGAAGGGAATTGGCAAACCCTCTGTTTTCTTGAAGAGTTTGATCGATAGATGAGCCAGCCATATCAAAGAGTACAATTTCGAGGTAGTTGCGCACGTCAGGAGAGGATAAAAGATGAGGGTGAGATACAATGAAGCCAATTGCTTCTAGTTGAGGAGCTTTTTCTCGCAGCATTAAGAGTAGCTCTGTTAGTTCCTCTTTTTTGTAGGGAAGAGCTTTATCTCCTTGCAAGCAAGAAAGTGATTCTCCCTCTTCATTTATTTGAGTTAGAAGAGCTTCTAATTGACTCTCAAAAACGCGGGCTGGATCATCATGAGCCGCTTCTGGAAGGTGCAAAGACTCTGTTCTATCTAAGTTTTTTTGCATCTCGTATATTTCAAAGCTGTCTTTCCAGCCAGAAATTGTAGTGCCTACGCCCGACGTCCACTGCATTGAATAGCTTCCTTTTATTTTATTTTCACTATGCAGTTTATCAATCACATTGGGTACATGACTTGTGAGGTGCATTCTTTGTAGTGCGGCAAAAAGAAGGGGATTTTGGATGGGTTTTGACCAGGCCTGGACATTATTTCTAAGGAAAAATTTGAATTTGGATAGAGATTCAAAGTTTTCATTTGGAAGTAGATTAAAGAAGGTTTTAATCAACAGGTTTAGTTCTTTGCAATGCTCTTTACTCTTTTCTTTTCCCTCATTTGAACAGATGACGCTTGGATCATCAAGTTTGGTTTGTCTATGCATTAGATTGAGAGCATATGCATTTTCTTCATCAATCAAGTAAAAGGGTCGTAAAATAGCATGTACACCCCGTTCAGAATGATATAGGTCGAGATTAAAAAAGTTTTGCATAGAATTCTCTAGATCATTATATAGATGAGATCCATGTCTGCTAGAAGCATCAAGCCACTTGGCAAGCCTTGCAAGTTGAAAGAGTAGGACCACCTGGTTTGTAGGTGGAAGAGCTTTTTCTTTAGATTGAATAAGTACTTTTGTTAATTTAAGAATACAGCGTTGTACTTGTAAAGCTTGTTCTTCAGATACTTTATGTGGCCAGCAATCATTTATTTCTTTTCCTATTTCAGGGGCATAAAGCTTAAGATGTTGTGTTAATTCCAAGATGAGTTCGACTGCAAGAGAATTTTTGCCTTGCCCTGCAAATGCCTCTGCAAGCTCTGTTTTTTCTGTCAAAGCCTTTACAATAAAGGTTGGGTCATTTGATTTCATAGCCCCTTTTTCTTCAGAAGAGAATAAAGATAGGTTGGGTATTAACAGTGTATTTTGAAGAGGTTTTTCACTAAGTGTAGCTATTGTCTGTGTTGCAGTAGGTGTTAGCCCTGTTACAGGTGATTTTATAATAGTGTTTTGAGGTAGCTGTAGGTTTAGGGGCATTGTAGCTGTTTTATCGATCAGAATATCGACTTTCTTTTGCGCATTGGCAATGTTAGTCGTCTTTTCAATAAAGAGGAGTTCTTTTTGGATCTCTTCCATATCTTCTCGTGTTAGAAACCCTTTGGTATAGAGCAAGCTTGCTTCTTTGGCAATTTCTTTAGTAAGGTGGTTTAAAGTGGTTGTGTATGGATTTTCATCTTTTAGAAAAAAGCGAGCTTCCTTAAAAAAGTCGAAAAGGGCAAATAGGCGCAATTGAAATTCAAGACGCTTTCTTGAGGTGCGTACTTGATGAGAGGATGAATTTTTTTCTGTATTGAGTTCTTGTATAAGTAGCCCAAAAGACTTTCTATGGCTGGATTTTTTTGTTACCCACAATTCTGGATTTTGCGATACATCCTTGCGACATGTGCTTGGTATATTTCCTAGTTGTTCTTGAAGCATAGATACGCTAAAATAGTCCTCAAGGAGTGGCTCACAAAAGAGAGTAAGGATTCTTTCTTGTGTAAAGTAGTTTTCTGGAATATTTTCAAAGGCGATTTGAGATAAAACCTTTTCTTTGCCGCCTACTTTTTTGGAAGGGATTCCTGAAATTTGTGAGATCCACTCGTCGCATCCAATAATTTTTAGTGAGTAGCTATTTTGATTTTTTTGAAGAAAATAGACAACGGAAACATCTTCTTTTGTTGTTAATGGAATAAGAAGATTTTCGCCCGCTTTTAGTGAAGTGATCTTTTTGATGAAATTATTTCGAAAGGCGATTTTTTCTGTAAGGGCTCGGTCTTCGTCTAAAAATAATTGGAGATCTTTTACTTGCTTTATCAAATCTTCATATTGAGTGAGGTAAGAAGTTTTTTTCCCATTTTCAGACAAACACCTTTTATAAAGATCTACTATCTCATGATTTTGTGCCTTAGAAGAGAGTACTCTTTCTTGTGCGCTAAGGGCGGAAGGACGGCTTAAATTAACAATAAAACTTAAGAGATAAAGCAGTATGTTTTGTATTCTTCCCCAAAAGGAATATGGATCGTGAGAGCTTGGTTTTAAGTGAGTAATGGCTTTATTGTTCTTGAAAAAGGATTCAGTTATAGTCTCATTCTGGGAATGTTCAAATAAGGGGCGTCCCAGTAATATTTCCTTAACATACATGCTCATTTTCTCACCAAAAGTTTAAATTACTGCAGCAATTGTACTCTATTTCCTTGTTAATTGCAATTATTTCTTTAATGAATACGGTATCCATCAATGAGATGGATACCGCGATTTAAAACTCTAATTATATAAAATTATTGTTTTGCTTCATCGTCTGGAGCATCTCCAATGAGAGCTTCGGAGATAAGTATGATGCCAGCAACAGATACGGCATGTGTAATGCAGCTTTTTAATACTTTGCATGCATCGATGACGTGAGCTGCAAGCAGATCTTCTACTTTTTCTGTAAGAGCATTAAAGCCATGTGTTGTGGGCGCCTCTCTTACATCGTTAAGAAGGACAGCTCCATCAAAGCCTGCATTTTCGATGATCTGCTTTACAGGTGTTTCACATGCTTTAATGACAATTTTAAGGCCGAGTTCCTCATCACCTTGAAGTTTTAAGGACTCCGCAGCTTTACTTGCCCTCAGAAGAGCAACGCCTCCGCCTGGGACGATACCCTCTTCAAGGGCAGCTTTTGTCGAGTTTAAGCTATCTTCAAACATCTGCTTTTTCTGTTTCATTTCAGGCTCAGTAGGAGCACCTACTTTAATGACAGCAACACCGCCGCTGAGTTTTGCTTTGCGCTCTTCAAGCTTTTCTTTATCATAAGAGCTTGTTGTGTTGTTTGCTTCTATCTCGATTTGCTTGATTCTGGCATTGATAGCTTCTTGTTTACCATGGCCATTGACGATGGTTGTTGTGTCTTTGTTGATCTTAATTTTGTCAGCAGAGCCAAGAACTTCAGCAGTTGCATCTTTGAGGGCAATACCTGCATCTTCTGTAATAACTGTTGCGCCAGTAAGAGCTGCAATATCTTGAAGTATTGCTTTTCTTCTATCTCCAAAGCCAGGAGCCTTTACAGCTGCAACTTTTAATGAGCCCCTTAACCTATTTACAACAAGTGTTGCAAGAGCATCTCCCTCGATCTCTTCTGCAATGATGACAAGGCTTGCACCGGACGCTGCAACGGATTGTAGTATTGGTAGCAACTCTTGAATGGAAGCAATCTTTTTGTCGATAATCAAAAACTTCGCATTTTCCATTTCAATGGTCATTGTGTCATTGTTGGTGCAGAAGTAGGCGCTAACATAGCCACGATCAAATTGCATTCCCTCAACCAATTCTACAGTAGTTTCTGTGCCTTTTCCTTCTTCAATGGTTACAACTCCAGATTTTCCTACTTTTTGTATGGCATCTGAAATGAATTTTCCAATTTCCTGATTTCCAGAAGCAGCAACGGTAGCTATTGCTAAGGTTTCAGCTTGGTTTTTAATGGGTATTGCAGAGGCTGTAAGAGATTTTAAAATGGCTTCTAGAGCCTTTTCCATGCCGCGCTTTAAGTTGATGGGGCTTGCTCCAGATGAAATGAACTTGACCCCGTTTTGTACGATAGCGCGTAAAATTAAGCTTGCAGTTGTTGTTCCATCGCCGCAAGTCTCTTTAAGCTTCCCAGCAACTTCTTTAACCATGGAAGCGCCCATATTTTCATATTGGTCTTCAAAGGAAATGTCTCTTACAATAGTGTGGCCATCATTAATGATGACAGGAGCGCCCCAGCCCTTTTCAAGGCCTACATTGCGTCCTCGAGGTCCTAGAGTACATCCAATGGCATCGGTAATTTTAACAATGCCTTTTAATAGCTTGCCTCGTGCTTCTTCTTCGAATATAATTTCTTTTGCAGTCATGATGCTAATGCTCCTTAGTCTGAATGTTTGTTTGTAGTTGCTCTTTAAGGATTTCAGCAAAGCCCACTAAAGTTAAATCCTGCTCGATTCTTCTGTTAGCGTTTGCTGTAAGATCTTTTTGTAAATTTTTGCTGATAGATGTTTTGGGTATAAACCCAGAGGATTCCGCTTCAGGTGTTGTAACGCCTCCTGTAAGAAGGATAATGATGTCCTCGTTTGGGAAGGATTCATTTTTGAGCTCTAACAAGATTTTGTCAATAGCACCAAGAAGACCATAATAGATTCCACTAGAAATGCAATCGATGCTATTTGTACCAAGACAAGTACGTGGCTTTTCAACATCAACAAGGGGTAATTTATCTGTTAAGTGCTCTAATGCAAAAGCTCCCATTTCAAGGCCTGGCATGATGACAGCTCCAAGGAAGGTTCTGCTAGGTTTTATCACGCTAAATGTGACAGCTGTACCAATATCAACGACGATGATGTTTTTATTGGGGTAGAGTTTTAGAGCGCCATAGACATTGGCAATTAAGTCTGCACCTACTTCTTTGGGGTTATCCGCCTTTAGATTGATGGATAGGTTTTCAGAAGAAACATGTCCTATGTAGGGAATTAATTGCTCTTTTAGTACATCGCTTACCTGTTTTTCAACTTTAGAATTAACAGAGCCAATAAGAGCTGCGCGTAAATTTGGGTGAGAGGAGAGCTTGCAAGAGAGTTGTTGTAGCCAATTGCCTTGATATTCAAGGCGTAATTTGTCTGTAATTACTTCGTTATCAAAAAAAGCTGCAACGAGGTGAGAGTTTCCTAATTTGAGTATAACTTGGTTCATGGCAATAAGCTCAATAGATACGATAGATAAGATAAGGAATAAAACAATCTTCATAGAGGGAAGATCTTAAATGAAAAGACTTAAAATGCGCAAGAGCTTTTCTCTAAATTTTAGCAAATAGAGATAATGAGTGCTATTTTACGATTTCGTTATAAATAATTCTTTTAGGAACTCCTCTAAGTTCTGCAACAACTGTGATAGCATCTTTTCGGCTCATTTGGAAGGTTTCTTCCATGTAAGTTACATGCTCTATAGGAGTTAGACTGTTCCAATCCTTTTGTTTTTCCAGGCAGGGGGAGATAAGCAGAACAATTTCTCCTTTCAATATAGCGTTTTGAAAATGAGTTACAAGATCGAGAGCAGTGCCCCGCTGAATCTCTTCAAAACGTTTAGTAAGCTCTCTTGCTACAACAAGTAGGCGCGTAGGAGCAAGTGTTTCTAAGAGCTCTAATGTTTCTAAAAGGCGAGCTGGTGATTCAAAGCAAAGAGTAACTCCTTGATAAGAGAGATACTCTTGTAGAGTACTTTTAAGAGCTTCTTGTTTTTTTGGTAAAAAGCCTGCAAATTGAAAGCGCTCTGTTGGCAGTCCAGAGCATGCAAGGGCTGCAATGATAGCAGAGGCTCCTGGTATGGAAGTTACTTGAAGGTTGTTCTCTGTTGCTTGTTTAACAAGAATATAGCCAGGATCTGCAATCCCTGGCATTCCTGCATCAGAGATAAGAGCAATATTTAGGCCTTGTTGCAAATCATGAATGATTTTATCGCACTTTTGTTGTTCATTGAACTTGTGATAGCTTTGTAGGGGCTTTTTGATGTTGTAATGATTTAGCAAGGTTGAACTTGTGCGTGTATCTTCGCAAAGAATATAGTCACAAGCTTGCAGTGTTTCTATTGCTCTAAAGGTGAAATCTTTAAGATTTCCAATGGGGGTTGCTACGAGATATAACACAGGTAAAAACAAAATGGATGAAAAAAGGTGGCACCCAGATTTGAACTGGGGATGGAGGCTTTGCAGGCCACTGCCTTACCACTTGGCTATGCCACCGAAAATGCTAACAGGTAAGGGGACTTTATATGTAAAATCGTAATATTTTTGCAAGTCCTCTTTTTAGCGAGTTTAAACAGCAGGTTCTGGAGTTGCTTCTGCACCTGGTTCAATGAGTTCCAAGCGTACATGTTTGCCAAGTCTTGCTGAGACGGCAGAAATGATAGTACGAAGGGATTTAATGGTGTTGCCATGTCTGCCAACAACTTTACCAATATCTTTTTGAGCAACACTGACTTCGACAATGATGCCTCTTTCGCCCTCAAAACATTTTACACTGACACAATTTGGCTCGTCTACAAGGTTCTTAATGAGGTATTCAACAAATTCTTTCATAATTTTGCACTTTAATAATGTTTAAGTTCGTAACTTTTTTTCGCAGATGATGTCATAACACGAAATTTGTATCTAGCATTTATTTTTATCCTAAAAATAGTTCTTTTAGGGTATACTTGCTTCTTTTCTCAATCGAAGAAGCAGGATATGCGCTGGATTAAAAATTATCAATTGTTTTTGTTTGATTTTGATGGGTTGCTTGTTAGTACAGAAGAGATTCATTTTGAGGCGTACAAGAGAATGTGCAAGAACAGAGGCGTCTCTTTAGATTGGGATTTTAAGCGTTTTTGCCTTGCAGCTCACTATAGTGCAACAGAGCTGCAAAGACAGATTTTGCAAGAGTATCCCACACTTATAGAGCAAGAGCCAAATTGGCAAGTGCTTTATGCTGAGAAAAAAGACGCCTACCTTGAGCTTCTAAATGAGGGAGCTGTACATCTTATGCCAGGCGTTGAAGATTTGTTGTTAGAATTGGAAAGGCAAAGAGTTAAGCGTGCAGTTGTTACGCATTCTCCATTAGAGCAAATAGAAGTTATTCGCAGGATGAATCCTGTTTTAGACTCGATTCCTACGTGGATTACAAGGGAATTATATACGCATCCAAAACCACATCCAGAAGCCTATCAAAAAGCAATCGATATGTTATCAGATGCTTCTGATAAGATTGTTGGTTTTGAAGACACTCCAAGAGGCCTTCAAGCGTTGATGGGAACAGACGCAAAGCCTGTTCTTATTTGCTCCAAAGAGCATCCAGCTCTTCCTGAGCTAGTAACAAACTCTGTTTCCCATTATACAAGCTTTTTGGAAATCACAGACCTATGAGAATATGTATCAAGTTGCCTGGCCTTTTCCAAGACGGATAAGGCTTTTTCAGCAATAAGAGAGAGTATTTCTAAAATGCATCCACAACAGAGAGAAGAAGATCTTGAAGTTTTTAAGGGCTAGTAATTGTTAAATAAAATATGCGAAAATATTTGCAAATATATGCGTAATTTACCTATATTTGTCTCATGAAGATTAGTATTGGTAAATTAGCAAAAGAGCTAGGAGTGTCGAAGGATACTCTTAGGCGTTGGGAGTCAGTGGGAAAAATTTCCTCAGAAAGAACACTTAGGGGGCACAGGCGTTATGACCTTGCTAAAATTCTTGGTAACCCACTAAAAAAAATTGTTTCTCAGAAACAGACTGTCGTCTACGCAAGAGTCTCTAGCCATGATCAAAAAACTGATCTTGTTAGACAAGTCGACCTGCTTTCAACATTTTGTGCCGCACATGGATGGACTTTTGAAATAATTCAAGATTTAGGGTCTGGTCTTAACTATGGCAAGAAAGGATTAAAGAAGCTCATACAAAGTATTTGCCTTGGAAATATTGGACGTTTAGTATTGACGCACAAGGACCGTTTACTTCGTTTTGGAGCTGAATTAATATTCTCTCTTTGTGAACAGTTTGGTGTTGAGGTTATTTTGATCAATAAATCTGATGACAATTCTTTTGAAGATGATCTTGTAAATGATGTTTTAGAGATTATTACTGTTTTTTCTGCACGCCTCTATGGTGCAAGAAGCCGTAAAAACAAGAAGTTATTAGAGTCACTTCAAGAAGCAGCTAAGTCTTTATGAAAAGTAACATACGAACCTATCAGACACGCATTCATTCTGACATATTTATAGATCAGGTATTGAATCAATATGCCAAGTTATTTGCGGAGACAGAGCATTTGCTTTTTAAGGCAATTATTTTAGGTGTAGACCCTAATATTTGTAAGATATCCTTTTTATCTGCACTCGATATAACTGCAAGACAGTTTAATGCTTGCAGGATAGTTTTGGATGGGAAAATCGCTTCAGTTAAAGAGAGAAGAGATACTCAAATTATAGAACTACAAGAACAAATCAAAACGCTCGACACTAAAGTCAAAAAGATTAAAAACCTAGCCGTTGCCCATCAAAAGAGGCGACGTTTAGGGCAACTCAACTGTAAGCTTGCTGCCTTAAAAAAAGACAAAGAAAAAGGAGCCGTACGGCTTTGTTTTGGCTCAAAAAAACTATTCCGGGCACAGTTTTCCTTAAAGGAAAATGGGTTTACAACTCATGATGAGTGGAAACAAGCTTGGAATGCAGCGCGCTATTCTGAGTTTTTTGTGCTCGGTTCTAAAGATGAAACAAGTGGCAATCAGTCATGCACGGCCTATCTTAATGCAGATGGCTCTTTAAGCTTGAGATTAAGGCTTCCATATAACTTAGAAGCGAGGCATGGCAAATATATATTTATTCCAAATGTTCGATTTGAGTATGGTCATAAACAAGTTGTAGATACTCTTCTAGAATGTAAAAAGAGACGCGAACTTAAAGATACACATTTTGGACAAGCTCTTTCCTATCGTTTTAAGAAAGATAAAAAAGGCTGGAGAGTATTTGTAAGCGTGAATCTTCCAAATGTTCCTATTATTACTGATCCTAAATTTGGTGTTATTGGTGTAGATATTAACAATAACCACCTTGCTGTAGTAGAAACAGATCGATTTGGCAATCCTATCCGTAAAGAAAGTATACCCTTATCTCTTTATGGTAAGAGCTCTCATCAAGCAAAAGCAATCATTGGCAATGCTTGTAAAAACATTGTACAAACAGCACAAATAACAAAAAAACCTGTTGTAGTAGAAGAGCTTAACTTTCAAAAGAAGAAAGCTTCTCTCAAAGAAAAGCATGCCTCTTATTCTCGCATGCTCTCTTCTTTTGCTTACAGCTCAATTATAACTCATGTCAAGTCAAGATCTGCAAAGTTTGGGGTAGAAGTAAGAGAGGTTAACCCCGCATATACTTCTGTTATTGGCAGAGTTAAATTTTCCAAACGCTATGGGTTATCCATTCATCACGCGGCTGCACTAAGTATAGCGCGCCGAAGTTTAAGATTTTCTGAAAAATTGCCTACCAGCCTTTCGAATATTCCGGATGGCAAAAGTGGTCATGTCGCCTTATCCCTACCTGTAAGGAATCGGAACGAGCACGTATGGACACTTTGGAGGAAAGTGAGTAAGAAACTCTCAGTGGTGCTTGCAGCACACTTTCGGTCGACAAACTATCGATCCACAAGTACTTGTAAATCTACTTGTGAGACGCCAGAGGCACCGGATGTTGTTGGCGAAATTCCAACACACGAATCGTCAGAACAGCTGTTCTGCTGACGTTGCCTTGTAAATGTATTTTGCATACATTTGCATAGTATTTTTTGAGCGGTGCATAGAATTCTTGTTTATGTTATCTAAATAATTGCTTTTTGATTTCTTTATAACCCGAGTTTTGGGTTTATACACAAACAATTCTTGAACTTGTTTGTGTATATATTACATTTACGAGACGAGGTAAAAATGTCTAGCTTGCCAATAACCCGCATTGATTATCCAGGATCTAGTACTCGAGATTATGAAGTTTTTTCAGAAGAGTGTAGAAGTGCGCAATGCCTTGATCCAGTAACAGCAGGGGAAGGATCTGGTAGCTGCGATAGAGTTGAGCAAGTAGCAACTAGGGAACTTAGACCCCAATACCAGCCCGTACGACCATTATCATCTATTGTAAATATGGGAGGAAGTCGTGTGCCTATTAGAGTAAATTATGCACAGCGTTACGAGAATGGTGAAATCAGCTATAAGCAATATGCGCAGTATCGACAGATGCTTAAATATGGAGAAATTTATTACGCGCAGACTATGCAAAGCTGGCAAGGCGGAAAAGTTTCACCTGAACAGTATGAACAAATGATCGATAATGGAGTGCTTAGATGTGCATTATACTATGCACAGTATGTTCGAGCGTATAGTGACAAAGAAACCACTTACGTAAAGCTGTATGAAGATGGGGAAATTAATGTTGCACAATATACACAGATGTATAGAGATGGAGAAATGAATCATATGCTATGTGAGCAAATGCATGTTGATGGAAAAATCAGCTTTGAGTTATGTGCGAAATTTAGGCAGATGTATATCGATGGAAAGATCAGTTATGGGCAATATTATGCGCAATATGCACGAAGTGATGTGCGCGAATGCGGACGCGATTACGCAAGATATAAAGAAGCGTATGAAAGGATGCGTAGTGGCAGGGAGTCTTGTAATACAAAGACGTATTCGGAATGCTATGATAGTATAAGAGATACAAGTTATAGAATTGATATGCCTTCTGAATTTGCAAGTGCTCTTGAGATAGATATAGAAGAAGAAACCACTTGGAAGGCAATTTCAGTTCCACCTCTACCTTTCAGAGATGAGGGGGCTTCTCAACAACGAATGGAGTCATCTATATGCAGGGCCGTAGAAGCTGAAGCACATAAAGAGAATTATCGAAATCTTAGGCCCGGTCAGTTAGTGGGTGGTGTAGCCAAATGTTGTATACTCATTGGTCCCAATCAGTCACCCCATGTTAAAATTAGTAATAATTTTATTATTAATGGATTAGCCTTTATCGTTGATCAAGAGCAATGGCAAAAGTTATCGTGGATAAATCGAGCAGGAGCTTATATGGATGGACTAGGCATTCGTTTATTTGAAAAAATACATGATCTTTTTTCATCAAAAGTATCAGAAAAACAGCAAGCTCTTCCCTTCAATTAGACCCTCAAGTAGGATATGAATAACATGAGTTATTATACTGAAATGAACTGAAATTTTGGTATAACGTTTGGTTCCGTATTTGATTTATACATAAACAATTCTTTAACTTGTTTATGTATAATAAATATTTATTCTTTTGTGGCTTTGGCTAATTTGGTCACATTTTACTTGCGAGATGAAAAGAAAGTAGAGGAGCTGGCTCAAAACGAATGCTACCTGCGTGAGATTCATGGGTTAAGTTTGTTGGGCTGGGCTGTGATATAGGCTCTTCAGTAGCTACCGGTATGGTATGCAATAGTGGAGGCGTCTGTAGAGCTATTGGTATAGGCCATTTTGCACCAAGGTTAATTGTTACTGGCAACAAATTATGTTGTCGCAGGCCATATGGTAGAGTTATTCGAGCTGAAAACAAATTTGTTATCTTTTTAGCTAAATATGTCCATGATTTGGCATACCATGTCTCTGGTATTGGCTCTATACCTCTTGCTTCACTCTCTCTTATTTCACTTTTAGCAATTACGGCAAGTCCATTTATTATGAAATTATGAGCTATCCCTGTAGGAGGCGCACCTATGAGGTGTTGTCTAGGTGCTAAGCGAGCGATTGCTTCACGCATTCCAGATTCATTTAGTTGTTGTTTAGAGGGTCCTTGTCCAGCGTACAGAGGAGGGGGTGGGATCTTCTTCCAAGTACTCTCTAGTTTTATACCTATCTCAGGGTCTGCCTCAACTATAAATGGGGCGTCGATCCTATATTTGGTCGCGTTTATTTCCTGGAATGCCATTGAAACTTCTGGAAGGTGTGCCTCTCCCATTTCTCTTAGGACATACTCCCTCTCATATGTCCGTTTATACTCTGTATAACTATGGCCATATTCACGTACGTCTATCTGTGCATATAGCGCATAATATTGTGCACAACTAATTCTTCCACCAGCATGCATTTGTCTATATTTTGCATATAACTCTTTGTTGATCATTCCATCATTATACATCCGCTCACACAGTGCGTGATTGATTATTCCATCTCTATACATCTGCGTATATTGTACAGAACTGATTTCTCCATTTTCATACATCTGTTCATAGCTAATCTCTTCATCTTTATACGCGCGGGCGTACTGCGCGTAATACAGAGCATAGCTGAGTACTCCATCTCTAAGCATCTGCTCATAATGACTAGGAAGTAGCTTTCCATTTTCATATTCTTGCTTGCTTTGCGTATAAAAAATTTCTCCGTATTTAAGTCCTTGTCTATACTGTGCATATTGCGCATAACTGATTTCACCGTTCTCATAGCGCTGTGCATAGTTCACTCTAAGCACACCTTTATTTGCCGTGTTTTTCTCTTCAATTAATAGGTCAGGTGAAACTTGGATGATAGGTGCTTGCAGGTTAGGGCTCCGTGCATTTCTAAGATCATTTTGTACTAGGTTTTGGAGGCGATTGAACCCATTCATTAATAACAAATCAATTAATGGTTGGAAGTCTGGACACTCTTCGACATTGTTTATTCCTTCACG
Organism: Chlamydiales bacterium; assembly: GCA_031292375.1. NCBI lineage: Bacteria > Pseudomonadati > Chlamydiota > Chlamydiia > Chlamydiales > Chlamydiales bacterium. Next base: position 11,045 of record JARLHF010000027.1, on the reverse strand, counting down.
AGCTGTTAGAGCCGCTTTTTCATAATAAGTGCCTTCTATCTGCCCTTTGATCTTTGCTATAAATCGAATAGGTTTATGTGTTATGGGGCAGATTAAAGGAAGCGCCACTTCGCTCTCATCTTCGTTTGTAAAGGGCTGGAGATAGGGTAGTAAAGGTCCATAATCTTGTATTAATTCACATGTAATGGGTGCGTTATCAAGCAATGAGGTAACAAGAGAGGGCGATCTTTGAATTGCAAGTCGAAAACACTCTAATTGATCAAGCAATGGTTGGTCTACCAGCATTTGGATGCGAGGTGCATTTATCACAACAGCATTGATATCTTGTTGTAGAAAGGCTTCTCTTTCATAATAAGGACCGGTTACTTCTTGTCCTTTTATTACTACCACAAATCTAATGGGTTTTTGTGTGATAGGACAGATTTTAAGTGCAGTGCCATATGCACTACGCATGCTTGCTTCTAAAAAAGGAGGTATAAATGTAAGGGGCTCTAGTTGAGCTCGTTTAATCTTATTCTCAGAGCGAAGTGCCTCCTTAATTTCGATTGGAAGGTATTGAAGACTTTCTTGTAGCCTTGCTAATTTTTTATAAAGTAACGTGTATACGAAATAGCGAATATTCGGCTTTCCCTTAAGATTAATACCTGGGCGCCCCTGTGTATGCTCTATTAGCTCGTAAAGGTCCTTAATTTTATACTTTTCAAGTGTGTAGATCGAGGATGGTATAAACAAAAGGCGATTTATTATTTCCAAAGTCATATGCGTGCCCTCAAGAAGAGCATGGCAAAACTCTGAGGGTAGATCTAGTGCAATAACTTTGGTAGCTACTTTTTCTGTTTCTGTTTGGTTCAATATGCCAAAGAAATCCATCGTGCGCTCGCCCAACCAAACCACACTTGGGATATTTATATAATTTGTTATGCCAGAAATAGCTTGCCCTACAGCAGTTATTATTTGTAAACATTCCATTTGTGTGAGGGTTCTGTTAAGCACAGAAGCTTGCGAGCGTCTTTCTCTGTTAGTAAGAATCCCTAAACCTATAGCAGTTACATTGCTTGCTGTACTAATGGCGTTCACAGCTGGATGTGGAAGAAAAATACTTGCTGCAGTAGCGCTGGCAAAAACTCCTTGAGCAATTATTTCTGTTTTTTCTAGTAAAGAAAGTTTCCTTTCTAGATTACACTTTTTCCAGATATTAAGGCCTGTATTAAGTATGACAATAGACTTAATGGTTACGTCATATACTACAAGCCATTTATTTGAAACTGACGACATTATTAATTATCTACAATAGATGATTTTTTAATGGGGTGCTACAAAATTTGGCTCTGCTGCAAAATGAGCTAAAACTGCCTGCAAGTTGTTAGAGTATTCCTCTAGACGTAGATTGATAATAGCTGCAGCGTCTGCAGATATTTCTAAATCAGCAACTGTCATTGGATCACCCGTAACAGGTGAGTGGGGGTCATGAGCTAGCCTTGCATGAATAGCTTCTCTTTCATAGACATGCTCTTCGTGTCTTCTATCATGTACAGGAAATCTTATAGGTCGCAGAGTGATAGGACACATATAAGCTCTTAGAATTACATCATTTTCAAGTTGTTCAGGAATTGCCTGCATGGCTATAAAATCGACAGAGAATCTTTCCTGTACGGCTACTGGAACAGGTACAGCAGCGAGCTGATGTTGCAGAAGAGCGTGCGCTGGAGGATGTTGATCGTTTGTATTATTCATACACTTGTATACAGAAGCAAGCAGCTCTAGAAATACTGCACCACTAGCAATCTTCACACTTGTATTATAGTTGCTTTGACATTCTGATAAATCAAAAGGCCTATATCCTATGATCCTTGGTGTGTCATCATAATAAGAGGTCTCATAAATGGGTATCAGAAGTTTAGATTGCTCTTCTGGAGACATTTCAAGAAGAACCTTGTTTCCTAAAGCCACGGCTTGTGCACCAGAACGTAGAACGCTAAGCACTTGTTGCACCATAGTCGCTATAAGTGGAGTTGATCCATAATTATTTTCTAAGGCATTGAAGAACTTCAATGGCAGTTGCGCATAGCGAACAACGCATTCAGTTGTCTTCATGAGCGATTGATCTCTGGTATTACTTACACATGTTCCCACAGCTTGAAGAAGTAAAAGAGCGCCTTCAATAATATCATCTACTTTTTCGCCCGTTGCTTGTCTTTTAGGATCTGTTACTTTCTTATAAAGATCATAACTCTGTACGCCGAATCTTGTAAGATCAACGCAGGATGTAAATAAGCTGGACATTTCGCCTCCACTTGTAAATGTATTGTTAAGAAGTTGTTAGATTCTCAATAAGAAATAATTAAGTCAAGAACTTTTTATTTTTTTAAAGAAAGTTAAAAATCAAGCGGACATGGGCATGTAAGCAATTCTTCATTTAAGTTGCTTTTATGGGTATAGGACGTGCATTAAGAATAGGCCTTTTGCAGGGGCTGCAAGGCCTGCTTGTTTTCGGTCTTTTGCCGCAAAGATATGGGGGACCTCTTTGAGATTTCGCTTTGCTGTTGCAATTTCAAGAAGCGTTCCTGTTATGTTTCGAACCATTTTATAAAGAAAACCATCTCCCTCAAATTCTAAGCGAACGCCCCCTTCTTGAGGCACGATATCTAATCGTTTGAGCGTACGAATGGGGTCTTTAGCAGCGCTTCCTGTATGCGGCTCATTTGCAAAGGATGTAAAATCCCAGGTTCCAAGGAAAAGAGAAGCTGCCTGGATAAGGTCTTCAAGGTGGAATTTCCCTTTGACATGGTGGGTATAAAGACGCTTTGTTGGATCAAGTACAGGATCTAGCCAAAGATTGTAGTGATAGATTTTTCCAATAGTGCTATATTGTGCGTGAAAGGAGTTTGGAATAGATTCCATTTGTTTGATACGTATGTCAGATGGTAGCATTCCATTTAGAGAGTAGAGAATTTTATTTGGAAGAAGTTCTTGAGAGGATAAAAAATGTGCAACTTGTCCCTGAGCATGTACGCCTGCATCTGTTCTTCCAGAGCCAATTAATTTAATGTCTTCTCTGGTGCATATGGATAGAGCCTTTTGGATGAGCTCTTGAATAGATACACCATTTGGCTGTATCTGCCAGCCACTGTAATTTGTGCCATCATAGGCAATAACAAGCTTATAATTATGCATGCAGAGTTGTTTGTTGAAGAAGATGGGGGGCAAGCATCAAGTCTTCGTTAGTTGTAATTTTGATATTAGAATGCCTGCCAGGAACAAGTTTTGTAGGGTGCTTTAGAAGCTCTGCTAGGGAAACGTCATCTGTTACATTTAAGTTGTTATCAAATGCAAAGCTAAAGCCCTGTTCTAATATTTTTTTATCTACTATTTGAGGTGTTTGTATTTCAAAAAACATATCTCTGTTCGGAGTATGTGTCGCAAGACCAGTCGTATCTGCTTGTTTGATTGTAAATTTTAAGGGCACTGCAAGTGTTGCAGATTTATGCACATAGCCTTCTTGAAGCAAATTTTGAACATCATTTTTCTGGATAAAGGGTCTTGCAGCGTCGTGGGTACAAACAAAAGAAGAGTCCTTTGCAACCTGCTGTAAGCCATTATAAACAGAATCTTGACGTCTGTTTCCAGGAAGTGCAAATTTGATTGGTTTGGATGCTTTTTCTACAAGGGATTGAAAAAAAACATGATAGTTTGGATGTGTAACAATAATGATTTCTGCAATTTCGTCAAGAGATAAAAATATGTTGAGGCTATAGTGTACGATAGGTTTGTCTAAGAGAGGCATAAATTGTTTGGGTAGATGCGAGGTAATGCGAGAGCCTATTCCACCTGCAAGTAAAATAGCAGAGGTTTTGAGCGTATTTTTCATGATGGCCTCAAGGTAACAAAGAGGATTTCTGGTGGAGAAAACCAGCGGAAGATATGGTGGCTACCTGATCCTCTATTGATATAGAGTTTTTTACTTCCAAAATCGAAGAGCCCTTTTTTGAATTTTGGATTTTTTGTAGGACTAAAATATTTCCAAATCCAAGGAAGGTTTACTTGGCCTCCATGCGTATGTCCAGAAAAGATAAGTTCTCCTGGATAGGATTTTAGAATGGGATAGGTGTCAGGATTATGAGATAAGACAATTCCAGGATAAAGAGAGTTATAATTTTTAAAAGCAAGATCTGGTACACACTTTCCTGTCCAGTAGTCGCCAAGTCCTGTGATGTTTAAGTATGTATCTTTAATTTTGAGTAAGGTAGATGCATTTTCAAGTAGTTGAAAAGAGGAGTTTTTAAAAACATCTTGAAGACGTAAATTTGGCTGTAGAGCTTTTGCCCTCGTGGATGGATAGGGAGATGGATTTTTTTTTGTTTTAAGCTGCTCAAAGCTTTTAATGATAAAATGTGTGCCACCTTGGGCAATGTCAAAGTTTCCCTCTTGATTCTTGCTTACATATTTTTCATAATCATGATTTCCAAGGCAAGCAAAGGCTCCAAGTGGGGCGGATAGGCTACTTAAAAATTTTTGAAGAGAATCTGGATCATCGAGAGTGCCATAAGAAATAAGGTCGCCGGTAAATAAGATGATATCGGGCTTGAATAAGGTTATTTTTTTTGCAAGTTTTTTAAGAAAACGAGGAGAGCTTTTTTTTGAAAAGTGCAGGTCAGTAAAGTGAGCAATTTTTAAGCCACTTAAGGGTTCTGGTAGCGACTGTATCTTTAAAATAAGAGTTGTTGTTTTAAGAAGGAAGGGTTCGATGAAGCGTGGCCATATTCCTATAACTGAAAAAATACACCAAAGATCCCATAAGGTGGCAGCTATTTTGTTGTAAGTAGATGAATATTTCATGGCTTTAATACACTACAATAATCTGAAACAGATGCAGTATAGCAATAAAGAAAGAAAAACTCCCCAAATTTTTTTTGGGGAGTTAAAGTGTGTGAGAGAAAAATTAGTGTCCCGCTTGAATTTCGCTTAGATGCTTGGAGATAACTTTTGTCATTTCAAACATGTTGATTGGCTTTGGTGATCCAAATACTTTTGCGAGTTTATCATCTGGAAGGATGTTACGCTTATTTTGAGGATCTTGCCTATTGTGTTTTTTAATGTATGCCCAAACTTTTTGTGTTACTTCAGTGCGGGGCATAGGCCCTTTCCCGATAACTTCTGCAAGTACTGCGCTAATATGAACAGGCCTTTTTAGCGCTGATCCTTTTTTTTCTTGTACCATAACCATTCTCCTTTCAATTTTTTAAAGAGGGGAAATCTGAAAACCGATTAAATATACAGATTCTTTCGTGTTGGTTGTTTTAGCGTGCCATCGAATTTATAGTCAAAAGAATTTATCGGGCAGTAAAGAGAGCACTTGATATTAAGCGTGTTTTTGGGCAAGCTGGAACTTTCGAAAATGATTTATTTATTTACATGTCTATGAGCCAGATTACAGATTCGATAGCTAGATTGCAGCCTCTTTTAGCAACTATTTTATCTAAAAAAACTAATGAAAAATTTAACATTCTAAACCATCATTATTTAGTAAAGAATTTTTTAAATAAATCTGAATTTTTTCGCAATTATTTAGATGGCAGGTCCATCAGAGAAAAAGTTGTATTAGAATCGATGATCGCATTGGGTCTAGAAGATATGCTTTCTGGATATCTTTCTAGATGGGAAGAACAAAAAGAGTCTCTGCTTACGCTACTTCAGCATTTAGTAGAAGTAGAGGCCTTCTATCAGCCTATGGGTGGATTAATTGGTTATCATCTAAAAGTACTTGAGTTAATGCAAGAAAAGCTTGAGCCTAAGGAATGTAAATTACAGAAAATAGCGTATTCAAAACCTACAGGTCTCGACCTTTCTTTGGATTTGAGCCTTGCTCAAAATGCAGCTTTTTGTGGTTTAAGCTCTTTAGAAAAGATGGGGGAGATTTACCCTGTTGGTGGAGCTGGTGATCGCCTTGGACTTACCTGTAGTAAGTCAGGTGATGCACTTCCTGCAGCATGTCTTTTATTTTGTGGTAAAACGCTTTTAGAAGGATTAATAAGAGATTTACAGGCAAGAGAATATCTATTTTATAAGATATACAGAAGGCAAATTACAGTTCCTGTAGCCCTCATGACCTCTCATGAGAAAGAAAATCATAAACGTATTCAGGGGATTTTTTTAGATAATAATTGGTTTGGAAGAAAAAGAGAAAGTTTCGCTTTTTTTGTTCAACCATTAGTGCCTGTAATTACAACAGAAGGTAATTGGCTTACAAATGAAGGACAACTTGTTTTTAAACCAGGAGGTCATGGAGTTATCTGGAAGCTTGCTAAAGATTTTGGCATTTTTTCTTGGTTCGAAAAAATGGGGTGTAAAAAAACATTAATTCGTCAAATTAATAATCCTATTGTAGGTATTGATAATACGCTTTTGGCGTTTGTTGGTGTGGGATGTTCAAAGGATAAAGCGTTTGGATTACTTTCATGTAAGCGTCTTGTGGGCTCTGCAGAGGGGGTATTGGTTCTTGCAGAAAATAAGAGTGATGCGCATTTTAAATATAAAATAACTAATTTAGAATATACAGATTTTAAAAAACATTCGATCCAAGATCTGCCAGAAGAAGAAAATAGCTCCTATTCCTGTTTTCCATCCAACACGAATGTTCTTTTTGCTGATATTCGAAAAGTAGAAAGTGCATTGGATAAGTGTTTTGTGCCTGGAATGCTTGTTAATATAAAGAAAGTGGATGGCAGGGATATTTCAGCATGTAGATTGGAATCAACTATGCAAAATATTGTTGATTATATTGAAAATTCGTTTTCAGCAGCATTGTCGCAAAAGGAGCAAGAAGAGCGTTTAGAGTCTTATGTTGTTTATAATGAAAGGCATAAGACGATTTCTGTGACAAAGAATTCTTATATCCCAGATAAACGTTTTCTTGAGACCCCAGAAAGTGCTTTTTATGATCTTATTACAAATAATCGGGAACTTTTGGAGAAAGAGTGCCTTGTTCAGATTTTGGCAAAAGAAGAAAATGTTGCAGATTATTTTAAATATGGGCCGTATGTTCTGTTTTTGTATCATCCTGCCTTAGGGCCTCTCTACTCTATAATTAAACAAAAAATTCGAGGAGGAGTTCTTCATGACTTTGCAGAATTACAATTGGAAATTGCAGAAGTTGATATAGAAAACATGGAACTTGATGGTAGCTTACTTATCTCGTCAGATGCAGTTCTTGGAAGGTACGATCCTATCCTTCACTACGATGATCAGTGGTGTGGGCGCTGCACGCTTCATAACGTAAAGGTGAAGAATCAGGGTAGAAAAAGAGAGGAGGGATCTGTATGGGAAAATCAGATTGAGCGCAAAGGAGTATTAGAAATTAAACTTTACGGAAATGCTGAATTTGTTGCTGAAAATGTGGTGTTTCTTGGTTCACAAACAATTATTGTAGAAAATGGACAAAAAGTAACTGCCTATGAAGAAAATGGAATTATAAATTTAAAAGTCGAAATAATTAATCGTCCTAGTTGGTCATGGCACTATGCTGTTGAGGGCCATGAAATCATACTATCAAAAAATACATTTGAAGTGACTTAAACTTATGCTTCGAGTTATATTGCTATCCAAAATGGTAATTTTTTAAGGTGACTTATGAATGAAGAGCTTCAATCAAGATTGAAAAAAACAAACGATCGCATACTTCATATGTGGAGGTATCTTTGACCTCGCTAGCAAAGAGTCAGAAGTGTTAGAGCTAGAAGAAAAAATGTCGCAGGATGGCTTTTGGAATGATCAAAAGTCCGCTCAGCAGGTAATTTCAAAATGTAATTTGCTTCGTGCATGGACTGTACCGTATATGGATTTGAAAAAACGCTTTGAAAGTGTTTCTGAGATGCTTTTTGAAGTGATTGATAGTGATGATGCGTTTTGTAATGAGCTTTTAGGTGAGTTAGATGACGTTGAAGCAGGACTTTCAGAGCTTGAAGTGCGAAAAATGCTTTCTGGTGAATTAGATAGTAAGAATTGCTATCTAAGTATTAATTCAGGAGCAGGGGGTACAGAGGCTTGTGATTGGGCCCTTATGCTGTCTCGCATGTACCAGAGATGGGCTAGTAGGCGCAAATGGAATGTCGAGGTTATTGACCGGGTAGAGGGTGATGTTGCTGGTATTAAAAGCATAACTTTTCGCTTTGTAGGCGGTTTTGCTTATGGTTATACAAAAGCAGAGAAGGGAGTGCACAGACTTGTTCGTATTTCCCCTTTTGATGCAAATGCAAAGAGGCATACAAGCTTTGCATCTGTTGACGTAACGCCAGAAATTGATGATGATATCAACATTGAAATTCGTCCAGATGATATTAGAGTAGATACATACAGAGCTTCGGGAGCGGGCGGACAACACGTTAACAAGACAGATTCCGCAGTAAGAATCACTCACATGCCCAGCGGTATTGTGGTTTCTTGTCAGCAGGAGAGAAGCCAGCTTCAGAATAAAGAATCATGCATGAAAATGCTTCGCTCAAAGTTATATGAAAATGAGATTTTAGCAAGAGAAGAGTCTTTAAAGTCCTTGGGCGGTGTAAAAAAAGAAATCGCATGGGGAAGTCAAATTCGCAATTATGTTTTTCAACCCTATACCCTTGTTAAAGATACGCGTACAGGATTTGAAGTAGGAAATATTGATGCGATGATGGATGGGGATCTCTTGGATGGTTTTGTAGAGGCTTATTTAAAGGAATTTGGTAGAACAGATGGATGAAAACAGGGACATAATCATACGTTATACAGAAAATGAAGATGCACCTTTCTTGAAGAATTGGTTGGAAGAGCCTGGAGTGCTTCGCTGGTTTCCTATGCAAGATCCATTAGAGTTAGAAGATGCAATCAAACATTGGATTGGCTTTAGCCGCTATAAGTGCAGTCTAACGGCAGTAGATAAGGGCGTTCCATGCGGGCTTTCAACGCTCTATTTAATGCCCTACAGAAAAGTTGCTCATCAGTGTCTCTTTTCCATTATTGTTGAAAAAGAGCATAGAAGAAAGGGTGTAGGGACACTTCTTTTGAATAATATCATTCATCTTGCAAAAGAGCAATTTCGTTTAGATTATTTATATTTAGAAGTGTATGAGGGTAATCCTGCAATTACTCTGTATGATAAGTTTGGCTTTAAAGAGGTTGGAAGGCAGCCACACTTTATAAAAGAAGATGGTGAATACCTTGGAAAAATTATTATGGAAAAAGCAATTTAAGTTGATTTATGGCAGAGCTTTTAGAAAACGTAAAACAGAGACTTTCAGATAAGTCAGGATTTGAATTTGAATTAATTATTAACGAAAACAGCTCTAATATGCTTGCTGTTTTGGATAAGAGGGACAAGTGGGCAAAACTATCTTTGCATAAAATGTTTTTGGAGGCTCCTGAGTCTGTAATCACAGCCGTTGCAACTTATGTAAAGAAAAAAGATAGCTCTGCGTTCGCTGTAATTCGCTCTTACATTCACAGTAATTTACCTCGTTTCGATTATTCTCATAGATTAGATGCCCGTACTTTATACACAAACGGGAAAGTCTATCATCTTCAAAAAGTTTATGATGAAATTAATAAAAAATATTTTGAATCAAAAGTTAAGTTATGGATTACCTGGTTTGATCGTCTTCCAAAAAAGAATTGCTCTCGTATTGTGTTTGGCCAATATTTTGAAGCATTAAAACTTATCAAAATTAATAAAATGTTGGATGATCGCTCTTTCCCGCGCTACTTTATTGATTATGTGGTCTATCATGAAATATTGCATCATGTGGTACCCTCCTATATTGACGAGAAAGGGGTTGCAAGAGTGCATAGTAAGGAATTTAAAGAGAGAGAACTCATCTTTAAAGATTATCATAGAGCAAAAGCATGGGAACTAGAACATCGTCACCAATTTTTTGCAGAGTTTAATTAGTTAAGAGGGATAAATGGCTGGGCATAGTAAGTGGGCAAACATTAAGCATCGTAAAGGAAGAGCTGATAAAGCCAAAGGAAAGGCGTTTTCTAGGGTAACAAAGGAAATTATTAGCGCTGTACGAGCAGGTGGAGCAGACCCTAAAAATAATCCTCGTCTTCGGCTGGCCCTACAAAAGGCGCGTGATGCTAATCTGCCAAACGATAATATTGAAAGAAATATCAAAAAAGCGACCAGTAGCGATCAGTCAGACTACATAAGTGTAACATATGAGTTTTATGGGCATGGGGGTGTTGGCATTATTGTCGAAGCTCTTACTGATAACAAAAATCGCACAGCTTCTGACATGCGTATTGCAACTAATAAACAGGGTGGTTCTATCGCAACGCCTGGGTCTGTAGCCTTTAACTTTGATCAAAAAGGGATTATCCAGGTAGAGAAAGAAGGTGTTGATGAAGATGCTCTGTTTATGGCTGTTACAGAAGCTGGCGCACAAGATTTTGAATCTACAGAAGAGGGGTTTGTACTGGTTACAGAGCCTATCAACCTTTTTGCTGTTAAAGAAGTAATAGAGGCTCTTGGCTATAAGTGCAAAGAAGCAGAGCTTGAAATGATTCCTAAAACCTATGTAGAAGTGGATGAGGAAACGGCAAAAGCCAACTTTGGCCTTATCGACTGGCTAGAAGACTTAGACGACGTAGATGCCGTCTACCACAATATGCAACAATAAGGATTTAACCTTGAATAATTTAAACCCAACACTTAGGTTATTATGAGCTTTAGTTGAGGAGGGAGAGGGGCCTTCATCCGAAAGGACACGGTTTTAGCTACCACAGAAGAAAGTTATACGCAGGCCAATTCTTTAACTTGTTTGTGTATAAATAACGCCAGCTCGATTTTCAACTATCTGCTAATCAATAACTTGAATAGTTAAAACACGGAGACGCGGAGACACGGAGACTTATAATTTATCATTTATGATGCATTCTACACCGTTTTTTACTTGTTTATTGCCAAAATTAATGAGTAAACCTAGTTCATGTCTTGTTAAGCGCAAGTATGTAAGAAGTTGAACAGAATGAATAGGATGCTCTTTCTCTGTTGCTTTAATTTCAATGATAATTTT
>JARLHF010000026.1 GCA_031292375.1 Chlamydiales bacterium | reverse complement strand
TTTTTATTATTTTTTTGCTAACATTACTGATAATTATTTGAAATAACGTTGATTTTTGTGACTTTAATCTCTAGTTTCCGCTTCATTTGGCCTACTAGACGAGAAAACACTTATAAATCCATCGCCACTCCTAATTGCTGGATTTCTTCATAATTCCTTGCAAAGAAAGTAATTTTTTGATATACTGATTCTTCTTGATTGAGTAACTTTTACGCTATTTAGTATTTTTGGGTTTTATATTATGTTACAACAGTTTTTGTCCTTCTTATTTCAGCTAGATCTCTTCTTTTGGGGGTATGCTGGTTTTGCTCTTATTATGTTGCTTGGGATTTATCTAAGTTTTAAGACGCGTTTTTTTCAGATTCATGCATTTCCATCAATATTTAAAACATTTTTTCACTTTTTATTTAAAAAACAAGAAAATGATGGAGGAATTCATCCTCTGAAGGCTTTTTTTGCATCTGTTGGTGGAATGATTGGGATTGGAAGTGTTGTTGGGATTGTAACAGCTGTTCAGTTTGGAGGTCCAGGAGCTCTTTTATGGGTGTGGATTGCAGCAACATTGGGCAGCTTAATTAAATACTCGGAAGTATTTTTAGGATTAAAGCATAGAGTAAAAAGAAAAGATGGTGGCTTTGATGGTGGTCCCATGTTTTTTCTTGCAAAGGCATTTAAAGTAAAATTTATACCTATTATTGTCGCTGTTTTACTTTGTTTATACGGTATAGAGATTTATCAGTTTTCTGTGATTACAAATACGATAGAATCGAACTGGAACATCAATCATTTTCTTGTAGTATTTGGGCTTTTAGGGCTTGTACTTTATGCAAGTGTGGGCGGTGTTAAGCGCGTTGGTAAGATTTGTAGTTCTGTAATGCCAGTGTTTATGCTTATCTATGTTTTTATGGGAAGCTGGGTAATTATAAGTAACATTGCCTTGTTACCAGAGGTTTTGGTGACAGTATTTAAATCCGCATTTACAGGGCATGCGGCAGTAGGTGGTTTTGTTGGCAGTACTATGCTTCTTGCGATCCAACATGGTATTTCAAGACTTGCTTATTCTGCTGATTTGGGCATTGGCTATGATTCAATTATTCATAGTGAATCTTCTGCAACACACCCGGAAAAACAAGCAAGGCTTGCCGTATTAGGAGTGTTTTTAGACAATTTTATGTGCACGCTTTCTATTTTAATCATACTGTTAACAGGTGTTTGGCAATCTGTAGAGCCAATTCCAGCATCTTTGTTAGTTCAAACAGCACTGAGTAATTATTTTCCTTATATGGAAGTATTTATGCCTTGCTTTTTGTTGATTTTGGGTTATACGACTATCATCGCCTATATGTGTATTGGCATTAAATGTGCAAAGTTTTTACACTCAAAATATGGGCCTGCCATTTATATGACTTATGGCGTTATCGCTTGGGTATTAAGTTCATTTTTTGATCAGACGACAGCTCTTTTGATCATGTCTCTTGCTCAGGCTCTTCTTTTAATGATTAATCTGGTTGGCTTATTTAAACTGCGTCATGAAGTTCTCTTCGTTAAAGTGAAGGAAGAGCATCCTGCAGCCGGAGTGCTAGAGGTTGCGTCTTAATATACACAAAATAGTTGCAAATAAATTGTCTTCATTGGTAGCATCATGCCTTTGTTGCGTCTGAGTGGCAAGAAAACGTAAGCTGGGGTGTCGCCAAGTGGTAAGGCAGCGGTTTTTGGTACCGCCATCCGGAGGTTCGAATCCTTCCACCCCAATAATTTAATGCGTTTTTTAAATCTATAATATTCAAGGCTCATGCCAAGTAATTCTCCAAGTAATTTAGAGTTTATGCTCTTTGCAGGTTCGTCTCATCCTGTTCTATCCGGACATATCGCTGACTGCTTAGGTGTTAAATTAAGTTCTATAGCTTTGCAAGAGTTTCCAGACGGAGAGTCTTCCGTTCGCATACTGGACAATGTACGTGGTAAAGATGTTTTTGTTGTGCAATCGATTGCTAAAAAACCCAACTCCTATTTAATGGAGCTTTTGATTATTATTGATGCGTTAAAACGCGCATCAGCAAAAAGTATTGTGGCGATAATTCCCTATTTCGGGTATGCTCGTCAGGATCGAAAAGACAAACCACGAGTTCCGATCACAGCTAAGCTCGTTGCTAATCTGTTAGAAACGGCAGGAGCTATGCGGGTCTTAACAATGGATTTGCACGCAGGTCAGATACAGGGCTTTTTTGATATCCCTGTGGATAACTTATTTGCAAGACCTGCTCTAATTAGCGCAATCCGTTCTTTAGACTTAAAAAATATGTGTGTTGTGGCTCCAGATCTTGGAAGTGTTGCGATGGGGCGTACTTTTGCACATGAGTTACACGCTGATTTAGCTCTTATTGACAAGAGACGAGTGAGTGCAACGAATGTGTTAAAGGGCGCACTTATTGGTGATGTTTCTGGGAAAGATGTGGTTATTGTGGACGATATGTGCACAACTGGCAGCACGTTAGTAACAGCTGCAGAAGTGTGTCGTGATGGTGGTGCTAGGCATATTTATGCGGCAGTGTCTCACGGAGTTTTTGTTAAAGATGTGTTTAGTAAGCTCGACAAGAGCTTTATTGAACGCTTATTTGTAAGTGACACAATTTCTCTCCCAGGGGGTGAAATGTGTAAAAAATTGCAGATACAAACCGTTTCTGTTGCAGAGCTTTTTGCAAAGGCAATAAGAGGTGTTGTTTCTGCAGAATCGATTTCTTCTTTATTTGAGGAGAAGTAATTTTTATTTTTTTGTTGTTAGGGAGAAATCCATGAAATTAACTGTAAGCAAACGATCCGGCTCTTCTAAACAAGAGTTGAGCCAGATCCGTCGAGCGGGCAATGTACCTGCTGTTCTCTATTCTAAAGGGGAAGTAGGACAAGCGATTGAAGTCAATGGCGCAGAATTTAGAGCAATTTTGCGTAACATAAAAAAGGGCTGCTTATCGACGACCGTGTTTCTCTTAAAGGGAGATGGTGCACACCAGCATCGCGCTATCCTTAAAGATATTCAATATGAGCCTACAACCTATGATGTGTGGCATTTGGACTTTGAAGAGCTTTTCGACACTGTTCCAGTCACGATCAATGTGCCTATTCAATGTGTGGGAGTCGTCGATTGCGTTGGAATTAAGTTGGGCGGTGTACTTCGCCAAGTAATTCGCACATTAAAAGTGAGTTGCTTGCCAAAAGACATTCCTTCTGAGTTTCAGTTGGATATAAAAGAACTGCTTTTGTTTCAAACAAAGCGTCTTGCAGACATAGCGCTTCCTTCAGGTATGCGCCCTGTTGCTAATATGAATGAAGTCGCAGTAGTTATTGCGAAACGTTAAGCGGAGCGAAAAGTATCATATCTTCTCCTCGATTAATTGTAGGTCTTGGAAATCCAGGGATTGCTTATCAATTGACTCGACATAATATGGGTTTTTTGGTGATGCAAGCCTTGGCAGAAAAATTGGGGCTGGTTTTCAAAAACGATAGGCGTTTTTTTGGGAAAATAGCCCTTTATCAGCATATTGGGACAACACATGTTTTCTTGATGCCGATGACCTACATGAATTTAAGTGGTGAGTCGATACAAAAAGTTGCGAGCTTTTATAAAATAGATCCAGAGCAGACTCTTGTTGTTACAGACGATGTGGCTCTTCCTTTTGGGAAGCTGCGTTTGAGGGAAAAGGGTAGTGCTGGGGGGCATAAAGGGCTTTCTAGTGCAGAGGTGCATCTAAATACGCAAAACTTTCCGAGATTGAAGGTGGGTATTGGAAATGTACTTCCGGGCTTTTCTTTAGAAGAATATGTTCTTGGACGTTTTATGATAGATGAGTTACAAACGTTGCCAAAAATCTGTAAACAGTGTGCAGATGCAGTTTGTCTTATTTTGGAAGTTGGCGTAGTTGCGGCTATGAATCAAGTGAATGCACAAATAGACACAAATAAACAAGATCCTAGTTTGGGTTCCGGTTATGGGCCTACTTGTGGTCCGGTTGTGGGTAAGGAGAAATAATTATGAGTAATAATGTAGTAGAGAAGCTTTGCGGGGGCCCTCATGAAGGTCTTTACGAGGGAATGTACATTCTTAGTGCGACTCTCAGTGAAGATGCTCGTCAAAAGGCATTAGAAAAAATTAAAACAGGTATTTTAAGCCGAGGTGGTGAAATCCTAAAATTACATGAGCAAGGCCGTCGTCGTCTAGCGTACGAAATTAATGGCCGTCGCGAAGGGTTTTACTTTTTGCTATACTTTACAGTTAAATCACCTGCAATAGCAGAGCTTTGGCGTGAATACCACCTTAATGAAGACCTCATTAGGTTCATGACATTACGCACAGAAAGTGTAATGGAAAAGATCGAATTTAAACCCTTAGAAGAATAAAAGTTGGGGGAAACGTATATTATGATGAATATGAGAAGAAATACAACAGAATTTTCTTTAGATTCTAAATCGAAAAGACGCAAAAGCTGTCCTTTTACAAGTAGCGGTTTTAAAACGATAGATTATAAAGATACAGAGACCCTTAGAAGATTTATTACCGAAAGAGGTAAGATTCTACCGCGTCGTATTACTGGAGTGTCGGCATACTTTCAAAGAGAGTTGTCTAAGGCGATAAAGCGTGCAAGGCACATGGCATTACTTGCTTTTGTAGCTGAAGATTAACAAGGAATAAGGAGAAAACTAAATGGCAACCCATTTGTTGTTACTTGAGGATGTAGAGAATCTTGGTAGGTCTGGTGATATAGTTTCTGTAAGACCTGGATTTGCACGTAATTTTTTACTGCCAAAGAAAAAAGCGCTTGTTGCGGACCAAAATGCGCGCCGTATGCAGCTGCGTTTGCAAGAAGAGAGAGCAAAACAGGCTGTAGTGGATAAACAAGAAGCGGAAGATCTTTCTGTTCGTGTCAAAGACATGGTCTTTACTGTAGAAGTTAAGGTTGACCCAGATGGTAATATGTATGGTTCAGTTACAGCTCTAGATATCCAGCGTCTTTTTGAAGCTGAAGGTGTTAAGCTAGAAAAGCGTTCCGTGCATCTTGCACAACCCATTAAGTCAACGGGCGTACACACAGTAGAACTACGCTTAAAAGAAGGCGTAATATCTTCTTGCAAGGTGAAAATTGTGCCTGAGGGTTATGTGGAAGATGTTGTAGTAGAAGTTACATAATATATGCAGCGATAATTTATTACATTCCTCTGTGCCCTCTGTGGGCTCTGTAGCAGTTATACACAAACAATTCTTGAACTTGTTTGTGTATTAGTTGGCTGTCACAGGGTCTGCAGAGAGCCTATAAATGGCCTTATAATGGGTCTTGTAAGTGATCTTGTAAGTGATGTAGAAGTAATACATAGTGGTGTGATTTGTGGTTACATTTTTTTCGCCAGCAAAGCTTAACTTGTTTTTGAAGGTCGTAAAGAAAAGACCCGATGGTTATCATGAGCTTGCATCCCTTTTTCAGGCGGTATCTCTTGGTGATTATATCCATGTTTCTCTGGCAGAAAAGGATTCATTTAAAGTCACAGGACCACTATCTTCCCAAATTCCTTTAGATCCTTCTAACCTAGTTTTAAAGGCTCTTTCACTATTTCGTAAAAAGTCTAATATTTCTTTTGCCGTTCAAATCATGCTGGAAAAGCATGTTCCCATACAAGCAGGACTGGGCGGCGGAAGTAGTAATGCAGCAACCATGCTTTGGGCGCTAAATGAGCTGCTTGGATTTCCAGTATCTGATCATGATTTAATCACATGGTCTCAAGAAATAGGCTCTGATACAACCTTCTTTTTATCTCAGGGTACAGCTTACTGTACGGGTAGAGGCGAGATTATTCAGCCTTTACCGTGCATTGTGAGTCAAGGGCCTGTGTATATTATTAAGCCCACTTTTGGGCTTTCTACACCTCTTGTATTTAAAGCTTTAAATTTGAATGAGCTTAGCCTAGAGGATCCTGTAAATGCGTATAAGAAATTTTTAGATGGATCTTCCTGTTATTTTAATGACTTAGAAAAACCTGCCTTTTTTTTAGAACCATCCCTTGTAGAACTAAAACAAAGTTTGTTACAATCTGGCTTTTCCCACGCTTTAATGACAGGATCTGGAACAAGTTTTTTTGCAATTGGTAATGGGGTGTTACCAAAAGGTGAGGATAATATGGTTTATCCTGTAGGATTTATTAGAAGAGAAGTTAATAAATGGTATGAAGATGGTGCATATGGATGAAGATAAGCGGATTGTTTTAACAGGAGGAGCAGGTTTTATTGGCTCTGCTGTTTTGCGTCATTTAAATAACCGAGGTTTTACGAACATTGTTGTTGTTGACAATCTCGGAATGAAAGAAAAGTGGAAAAATCTTGTTGGCAAGCAATTTGTAGATATTATTCATAAAGACAATCTCTTTAGCTGGTTAGTTGGAAAAGAACAAGAGATAGAAGCCTTTATTCATCTTGGAGCATGTTCTAGTACAACAGAATTTGATGCTAACTACCTTTTAGAAAATAATTATAGATACACACAACGACTCTGTGAATATGCTTTAGAGAATAACCATCGCTTTATTTATGCATCTTCTGCAGCAACATATGGTGATGGCTCAAGAGGGTTTTCTGATGATCAGAACCAGTTAGAAAATTTACGAGCACTGAATATGTATGGGTATTCTAAACACCTTTTTGATTTATGGGCAAAGAGAGAGGGCGTTTTGGGGCGTATAGTAGGTCTTAAGTACTTTAACATCTATGGGCCTAACGAAGCGCATAAAGGCAGTATGGCTTCTGCTATTGTTAAAATGGTTCCAAAGGCCTTAGAAGAGGGGGTGATTCAGTTATTTAAGTATCGTCCTTCTTCTGCTGAACCAGACCGTTATCCCGATGGAGAGCAATGCCGAGACTTTTTATATGTAAAAGATTGTGCACGCATGACATGCGCTTTTCTAGAGAGAAAGGATGTTAATGGAATCTTCAATATTGGACAAGGTCATCCCTATACCTGGAATTACCTTGCAAAAACTGTATTCAATGCTTTAAATTTGCCTGTGAATATTGAATACATTGATATGCCAGAAGAGCTTATTGGAAAATATCAAAATTACACATGTGCTGAAATGGACAAGTATGAAAAAGCCTTTCCTGAATACCAGGTGATGCCCTTAGAAGATGCTGTTTTTGATTATGTTCGCAGTTATATTATCCCAGAGAAAAGATGGTAAGATTAGTAGAGTCTCTCAATAGAATAGAACCTTCCAAGGTAATGTTGGTAGGTGATTTTATGCTTGATGCCTATACGATAGGAAAGGTGAAGAGGATTTCTCCTGAAGCTCCTGTTTCTGTTCTTCAAGTAGAAAGGGAAGAAAAGCGTCCAGGAGGCGCTGGTAATGCTGCTTTAAATCTTCTTTCATTGGGAACAGAAGTGGTAGTAGTAGGCCGGGTTGGAGATGACGTTGGAGGTGATCATCTATTGCAATTGCTAAAGAGCGAGGGCGTGGATACACGTGGAATTCTTATTGAAAGGGCATACAAAACACCTATTAAAAATAGAATTATTGCAGAAAATCAGCAAATGATGCGTGTGGATTTTGAGAGCAATTCTTCTTTATCTCTCGAACTTGAAGTGGAAATGCTGCACTTGCTTCCTGCTTTGATGGAGGGAGTAAAAGTTGTTGCTATTTCAGATTATGCAAAAGGGTTTTTATCTAGAAAAATTTTACAAAGGGTAATCGAGCTTGCAAATGAGCAAGAAATTCCGGTCATTGTAGATCCTAAAGGCAGTGATTTTTCTAAGTATTTAGGTGTTACAATTATAAAACCTAATTTGAGCGAAGCTATTTTAGCATCGGGTTTAAATCAATATACAGACTTAGATCTGGTTGCTGCTAAGCTTCTTAAAGAGACTTTAGCAAAGGCCTTTTTTATTACACGCTCAGAAGCTGGTATCTCTTTATTTCAAAGAGAAAAGGCAAGAGAAGACTTTCCTGTGCATGCAAAGGAAGTAAAAGATGTAACGGGCGCAGGTGATACAGTTCTTGCTATGCTTACAATGGCCATTGCGAATGGGTTTGATTTTGCAGAATCTGCACTCCTTTCAAATATAGCAGCAGGTATTGCAATAGAACATTTTGGTTGTGCAAGAGTTTCTCTTTCACAAGTTGTAAGAAGGCTATTGCATCAGGATTCCAAAAATAAGATTTTTGATGAAGAACATTTATTTGCACTTCATATGGCTATCAGAGATACACCTTTTACGCTGTTGAGTATTGATGGACACTTGGGAATGACATCCTCTATTTTTAAAAGCATTCGAGAGCTTTCTTTAAATAAGTCAGGAGAGCTTATTGTTTATGTAAGAAATAGTGCTAGCAGTCATGAATTTTTAAGTTTGCTTGCATCTCTTCAAGAAGTGGATTTTATCATATTAAGAAAAGATAACTTAAATCATCTTTGCAGAGAACTTAAGCCTTATGAAATTTATAATCTTCAAGAAAATAAGTTGGAGAGAGTATCTCATCTAGAAGCACTAACCTGAGACGTTTTGCTATATGCATGTTTTTTATCCTTATAATGAAATTCTTCCCAAAAAAACAGCTCATGATGTTTATATTTTTCAAGAATGTGCAGCTTTTGCAGAGTCTGGCATAAAGACAACTCTACTTATTGGCAAGGGCTCTAAGTCTAAAAATGAGCTTCTTCTGCATTATTTGCCAAAGGCGTTAGAGAATAAAGATTTACTTGAAATCGACTCTCTTCCTATTGTTCGTAAAAATAACTGTTTAAATTTGAGTTGGAATTACCCTTTTTTTTATTTTACTCAAAGAGCCATTCTTAAAAAATTACCGCAAGTTGTTTTTCTAAGTGTTTTTAAACAAGGAAGATATCATCTAAAAAGAAAGGTTGCAGGTGTTTTTTATGTATATGAGGTGCATGAATTAAGTTACTATCCAGGACGTACATTTTCTAAGCGAGCTGCACAGGAGCTAGAAATGCTTGCTTGCGCGGATCTTGTGAGCGTAACAACAGAACAACTTAAAAATATTTTAATAGCGCCTCCCTACTCCCTACAAGTGCCCATAGAGGTTATTCCTCTTGCTGTGCATTCGAAAAAGCTTCCTGATAATAATGTAGAGAGTTCTTTTTTACGTCTTTGTTATGTGGGGCAGCTTTATGAGGCACAAGGGATTTTGCATCTTTTACATGCTTTAGTAGAGCTTCCTTTAGCTACATTAAAGGTTGTAGGTGGTAAAGAAGAGGAGGTTGCTTATTATAAAAGCCTTGCGGATACTTTAGGTATATCTGAAAGAGTATACTTTGCAGGTTTTCATCCGCCAACAAAGATCTCAGAGCTTATCTCAGATACAGATATTTTTGTTGCGCCTTTTACTGCGAGTGGCAAAATGCCCTTTGTTGCTCATACTAAATTGATGGAGTATAGAGAGTGGAAGCGGGCTATGCTAGTTCCAGATCTTCCTGTTGTAAGAGAGCACTTCAATGAGGCAGATGGTGTAGTTTTTTATGAGCCTGGTAGTACAAAGTCTTTAGTTAGCTCTGTAAGTCCCTATATGCAAAAAAGTCATTTGAAGCAGTTGCAAATGATGGCAATGCAACGCCAAGAGATATTTTCTTGGAAAAAGCGAGCTGAGCGCTATAAACAGATTATTATAGATAAGAAATAGGCAGTCCAAGATTATTAGAGGACTTTTATTTTTATTAAATTCTTGAACTGCCATGCTTTATTTATTATGGGCACAGCTTAGAATTTTCATATTAAGATCAAATTAAAGTTTAATTAATTTATAATTAATTAAATTAGTAATAAAAAATTTATATTTAATTAATGTTCATCATCTATAATTGGTGCTATTAACAAGAGGTGAATGATGACTAATAGTGTTACTTTTCAGAATTTTATTGATACTCATCCTAATTGGGAAAGAAGTTTTGGAGTATATAAGCGAGATGATGATGTCTATAAAAGAATGATCTGTTATTCAGATGAGCTTTGTGGACGCATTCATGAGTATCATGCCTGTATTAATACAAACAGTGGTGAGGTCTATTTTGATTGTAGAAAAAGAAAAATTCTTGCAAAACACATTACTCTCACTTTTTTGCGCCCCGTACATACATGTGTTAAAACGTTATGGCATGCATCAATTATAGCTCCTTTAGCAGTAGAAATATTTAAACTATTAAAGGGCACACAAACTATAAAGGATCTAGGAAAAAATACATTAAGGTCGCTTGCTGATATTTTTCGTACACCTGCTTATGGGATTGCTATTACAATAACACATATAGTAGGGGTTATATTAGGTTGTATATCTCCAAATACTCTTTATAAAACAAGAGAGATTGCAGGAAAGCTCGAGCGTTATTTATTGCGTGTGAATACTATTCGAGGCGCGGGTATTTGGGTATTAACAGAATGTTTTAATCCTATTAGAAACATTCCTGGTAAAGAAGGCCTGAAAAGTATGCCTAAAGATCATGAAATAAGAGAGATGCTAAAAGATTTTGGAGCGTCTGCAGTTTGGGCTAGAATGACAATACGAATATTGTTCAATGACTGTTGTCTATTATTTCCACAAGATCAGCGTTATGTAAGCGCTGCAAAGCCAGGCACTGCGTGTTAGATTATAAAATCATTTTTTGCAGCGCTTTGGTAAATTGCTCTTGGCAGTGGAAAGAGCTATACTCTGCTTGCATGTGCTGCAATTTGCCGTGTACTGCAGGGTTGTTATAGAGGGTATGGATTGTATTAAGTAAATCGTCTTGCTCCCAGTCGAGTATAAGCTCTTCAAGGTGATGCTTTTTAAGTTCATGACTCATCCAAGTAAGGTCACTAACAAGTGGCATGCAGCCTGCGACAATTGCCTCTACAAAGAGGCCAGATGATGAGGCTTGATAGTGAATATTGGAAAGATAGGGAAGTAAAATAACTTGAGCCCTTTGCATCCATAGATCAAATTCTTCTCTTGGCATCTCACTTTTTACCCACTCGATGGAAATAGTGCTGCGTTGTAAATGTTGTTTCATCTCTTCAACGACTACTAATGTAGCATTTTGATGCTTTTTTGAAGAGGGACAAAGCGCGAGTTTTTGGATATGTTTTAAGCCCTTCTCTTCTCTCATGCCTCCTGGCCACCATAAAAATAATATGTCTTGAGTATCGTGTTGATGGGGTATGTGTGTTGTATGGGGAATTGGCATGAGATAAGTTTTTTTATTAAAAAAGCTTTGCAGCGCATTGACAAGTAAATCTGTGTCAGTCATTAATTTAATTTTACCTTGTCCGATCTGTTTTTCAATGAACTTTTGCAAAAATAAATGTTTGTTTTTATTTTTTTTAAAGTATTCAGGAAGTACCCTATAAAAGAGCCATAGGGATGATTTTTTTCTTATTAGAAAAAGAGCTAATAACAAAGCATACAAGTCAATATGAGAAAAACGCTCATAGAAAATAACAGAGCTCTCTTGTAGAGGTGTTTTTTTAAATGCAGAAAAAAGAGCACACATCATCTGAAAAGTCTGTTTAATGGGTCGCAGAGGCTTTGGAAGCATCGATTTTTTTTGTGATGGCAAACAAGACAGCCAAGATGTAGGTATATTTTGGACTTTAAGTTGTTTTGGTATTAAAGCAGAATGTTTCCATCCATTTGTTGTGGCCGCTTGAGATAAAGCTAAATGGTACCAGTACTCATGTCCGCCTATCTTATTTAATGTGGGAATAATAGAGATGATATGTATCATGCAAGTTTCTTGATAGTTTTGGTGTCATGATACAGTCTTTATTCATTTGTGTATATTTGGAAGATGCAGGATGGTTGAGAGTTCGATAAGTGCATTTTGGCTCTCTTTTAAAAAATCTGGATCACTTAAATCTTTTCTTGTAAGAGACTCTCTATAATGTTTTGAAATCCATTGTTTGAGAGTATGGTAGAGAGTGTCATTTAATAGAACATGAGGATTGATAGCTGCGAGTTCTTTTTCTTTGAGAAGTACTCGAAGACGCAAGCAGGCAGGACCTCCGCCATTTTTCATGCTTTCTTGAATATCTACAAAGTGTAAATGGCGAATAGGGCTTTTCCTGTCAGATATAAGTGCCCTGAGTATTTCATGGGTGGTTGTATTTGTTTTACATTCTAAGGGGGCAATGATAGCCATGGAGCCATCTGGAAGTGTTACAATCTGAGAGTTGAAAAGATAAGAAGAAAGAGCCTCTTTAAAGGGAAGCATTTTCTTAGAAATTTTGATACAAATAGCTTCTGTGTTGCAGATAGAAAACATTTTTCTGTGTATTGTTTCTATCAATAGAGGTGTATCTACGAAAGCATCTTCATAATAGAGAAAGACGTTTTCATTGTTTGTTGAGATTACATCATTGTGAAAGACGCCCTTGTCTATTAGTTTAGGGTTTTGTTGAGCAAATAATACTCTGTCAGCTGGAAGAAGATGCAGTCTTGCAACGGATTCTGAGGCCTCTCTTGATTGTCTGGCTAGATTTTTTTTTGGCATTTGGGTGTTTTTTGAGAGAGAATTTTTTCCAAACACAAAAAGATGTACGCCCATAGATGCATGAGATGTACTGAAGCGCATATGATTTGCAGAGCCTTCGTCACTGAAATGGACAGGGCTTGGAAGAGGTGCATGATGTATAAAATATTTTGGATTTTTAAAGATAGCTTTTAGAATATGCGTGGTGGTTTCTGTTTCGATTGCTCTATGAAATAATGTGCCTAAGTTTGCTGGAGTAATGTGAACAAGATTGTCTGCAGAGTCTGATGATGGTGCAATCGTTGCGCTATTTGCACTCCACATGCTAGATGCAGAGAGTACACTTTGAAGTAGTTCCGGTGCTACTTTTTCTGCTTGATCTATTACAGATGCATCTGATCCTATAAAACCAAGAGAGCGCAAAATGGAAATGTCTGGGCGCATTTGTGGAGGAAGAACTGCTTGTTTAATACCAAGATCCATGAGCAGTTTCATTTTTTCTAGGCCTTGTAGGGCTGCTTTTTTGGGATTAGATGTTTTGTTTTTATGTTTAGTTGAGGCCATATTCCCACTGGAAAGCCCTCCAAAAAAGTAGGTGGGACCTACAAGTCCATCAAAATTGACTTCATAAGTTTTGTTAGATAAGTGTTCAGTCATACGTATTTAATTCCTGGTAAAAGAGTGGATGGAGGATTTATTACCTCTACTTCAAAAGAAGCTACTGGGTAGGAGCAAAAATCTGTTGCATAGTAAGCTCCGGGCCTAAAATTTCCGCTTCTACCAATTCCGCCGAAGGGAGCTTTGCTGCTAGCTCCCGTTGTGGGGGCATTCCAATGGATAAGACCTGCTTTTGAATGGATGTAAAATTGTTCATATAAGAGCTTATTATCTGAAAGTAGAGAGGTAACAAGGCCATATTTTGTATTTGCAGAAAGGGATATGGCTTCTTCAAAAGAGTTAGCTCTTATGACTTGTAACAGTGGTCCAAAGTATTCTTCATCAGGCAGGTCTTTAATGGATGTAACATCGATGAGTCCAGGAGATAGGAAGGGAAGTTTTGGATCTAATCTTTTTAGAGGTATTAAGGAGGTTGCACCAAGAGATAAAAGTGTGCGTTCTGCGTGGAGTAAATTGTTTAAAGCCTCATTTGAGATAAGCGGTCCCATAAAGGGTTCTATAGTGTCATCATAAGATCCAATAACAATATTTTGAATAGCCTTTTCAAGGTGGTTTAAGATGGCATGTCCATTATTTCCTTCAGGGACGATGAGTCTGCGTGCACAAGTACAGCGCTGTCCTGTCGTTATAAACGCAGAAAGTAGTATTTGGTAAATGGTGCTAGATAGGTTACTTGCCTCCCATACAATAAGAGGGTTATTTCCTCCCATTTCTAATGCTAAGATTTTTTCTGGTGTGGATGCAAATAGCTGGTTTAGGGCAAGTCCTGTTTTAAGGCTCCCTGTAAAAAAGAGACCGTTTAGAGCGGGGTGTGATGCAATGAGTTTTCCTGTTATTGCATCTCCTTGCACTAAGTTTAAAACTCCTTTAGGAGGATTTATCTTTTGCCAAAGTTTGATGATTTCAATGGATGTAAGGGGTGTTTTTTCGCTTGGTTTAAAAATGACGCAGTTTCCAGCAAGAAGGGCTGGAATAATGTGTCCCAAGGGAATATGTCCTGGAAAATTGAAAGGACCAAAGACTGCAACTAAACCATGTGGTCTATGCTTTACCACGAGAGGCATTGTGTGAGATGCATCCTTTTTTTCAGATGTTCTTTCATAGTAAGCAAGTACACTGATATCAATTTTTGAGATCATGCTAGAAACTTCTGTAAGAGAATCCCAAAGAGGTTTTCCGGTTTCTTTTGAAATGGTTGTTGCAATGTGTACTTGATTCTCTTTTAATTCCTGTTGAAAGGCTTTTAAATAGCTAATGCGGGTATCGATTGAAGAAAGTGTCCACTTAGCAAAGGCATCTGTTGCTCCATTTACCGCTAAATCTACTTCTTTTTTTCCAGCATTTGAGCCTTTAAATAGGGATTTGCCCGTTGCAGGGTTTATTGAAAACAAAGTATTTTCAGTAGTTGAGTTTATCCACAGGTTGTCTATAAAGTGTGTCATGGAAGAGTTCCTAGATGAAGATAGGCTACAGGATCATCTATCTCTAGTTTTAGAGTTTTTACAAGTTCTTCTGATAAAGTAACTTTATTAGAAGAGTTCTCTTGAATGTATCCATAAGCCGAGAGAAAGTGAATTTTTGGGTTGCAGACGATGGATAAGATGTCAGAAGAGGGGTTTTTCTTGACTATTGAGTGAAGATAACCGCTTTTACAATGTTTAACAGAGTGGATCTCTTTGAGAGGGGCATAATAATTAGGACCTCCATCAAAGATATCAATTTTGTTAGAGAATTTAAATCCTTGTTTTTCAAGAATTTTTAGTGCGGGTATTGTATTGGGATGTATTTTAGCGATAACTTCTTGTACTTCTTTTGGAAGAAGGTCTATGTAAATGGGGTTTTTAGGGATTAAGTCTGTAATAAATTCTGTATTGGATAGGCGAAGCAAGTCAGCCTCTGCAAAGGTCATTGTAAAAAAAGGCTTTAGAATATGTTCCCAGAAGGGAGAAATGCCCTCTTTTGAAATGATACCTCTCATTTTTGCAACAACCGTTGAGTTAAACCGTATCGAATGCACTTGCATAAAGATAAAACGGCTGAGGGATAAAAGCTTTGCAAGACCCTTGTTTCTTGCTTTTTGTGTTAAAAATAGAGAGCAAATTTCTGTTGGTGTGTGTTTTGTTCGGTGTAAGTAAAGCAAAGAATGCTCTTTATAGATATGTAAAGAAGGGGATGCATTTTGAATGGTTTGCAATTCAAAAGAGTAGAAAGGCTCACGGATGCTTGTTTGTGATATGATGCCACAGGTGCCTAAAATTTCTTTGGAAACTATATTTTCTAGAACAAAAAGATAAGATTCATTTTCTGGGCCTTCAATTTCTTTTGCAAAAGAGTTTATGGAGAGAGAAATTTTCTTTTCAAGGAAGTCTCTTTGTTTTGGAAGAGACGTAATTCCATATTGGGCTTCAAGAGCGAGGTTTAGAAGGGCATCTAAGTCAGAGTACTTTATAGGGCGCAGTAAAACAGAATACTTCATATTTGTTTTAGAGCCTCTTCGATGATAGTAAAGGCCTGATCAATATCTTTTTCTGATGTATTGCCAATGGGTGGAAGCATCCTTATTCGCGAAGGATTTTCTCCTGTAAGAAAGATGATGAGCCCTAAAGAAAAAAGTTTGTGTGCAAATAGAGTTACTTGTTCTTTATCCCCTTTGAAGGGGGTAAAAGCTATGAGCCCTCCAAGGCCATAAGGTCCTTCTATTTTGTCTGGATAGATTTTATGTAGTCTCTCAAAATGCTTTAAAAAATAGGTGTGTAGGTGTTTGATTTTGCCACTGGGCCCTAAATAATTATCGCTTAAAAGGGATTTAATAATGACAAAACTTCCGTATAGAGCACTTGTACTACCAATAAAAGTTTGGCTTAAAAGGTTTGGAAGGGGTTTAAAAGAGCTTTTAAATAATGTTGCAGCAATTTGACTTAGCTTACCAATGCTCACAACATCAATGTATGGAAATAGGTCAAAATATTGGTAGGCAAAGAGATTTTCTGTTCTACCAAATGTTTGGACCTCATCTACAAATATGGCAATATTATGAGCCTTTGCAAGCTCTATGAGAGGTAAAAAGAAATCACGAGAACCAACATTAATGCCTCCTTCTCCTTGAACTAGTTCTAAACAAAATACTGCATAGTCATTAGGGTAGCGCTTTATATACGTTTTCATAAGAGAAAGAGCTTTTTCTATAGATTCTTTTGGGTGCAAAGGATCATAAAAGGGTAAGTAGTCTACAAAAGTAGTGCTTGGAAGGCCTTTTCGAAGTTCTGGTTTATCAGTAATTTGTGCAAGCAGGTGTGTTCTTCCCATGAAACAATGCTCAAAGGCAAGGATGCGCCTTGCTGGAGATTTCTTTTGAAAGATGATTTTTAGTGCATTTTCACAGGCCATGGCCCCAGATGTAGAAAGAAAAACATGATCAAAGCCAGAACTTTTAAGTAAAAGGCTTGAAAGTTCCTTTGCAACCATATTTTGTTGCAAATTGCCTTGCATGACTTTATCTTCAAATGCTGCGTCAATCATTGCAGAGATAATGGCTGTATTGCCATGTTCAAAATGTGCTCCGATTCCGCTGATAAAGTCAAGCTTTACAGATCCATCTAGAAGTTCAACATAAGCACCTTTTCCAAACCCGCTGCCAACATAAGGATACCACAGTTTGATGCCACGAGAGGATTCAAATTCTTGAACTATTTTGTCGTAATCACATTTTAAATTGGATTGTGCAGGTTTTATCCCATCAATTTTATGTTGATACTCTGTGTATAATTCAAGAAGTGCTTTTTTTGCTGTTTGATATCTGGGATCCTCTTGGAATTGTTTTTTTATTAAGCCCATAGAGAAATCTCCTTTGAAGCAAGCTTTAGAAGGAATAAACAGGTAAGCTTTGCTCTCTCTGTAAGACTTTCTAGATCCAAGCGCTCTTTTGCAGAGTGTAGAAATTCTCCTTTTGGACCCATTGTATCTATATTGCAAAGACCTGCTCGTGCAAGAGTGTTACCGTCACATACACCTCCTGTGGATTTGCCATCTATTGTAATTCCAAGATCATGAGCGCATTCTTGTATCCGTTGAAAGAGTTTTTTGCTTTTTTCATCAAAGAGTTTGGGGGCTCTGAGGCTTTCTTGAAAAATATAGATCTCCACACTATGTTCATGAGAGATGAGTGTTTTGATCTTTTTAAGTAGTGTATCAAATGAAGCCATATCATCAAGAGAAGAAGATCTAAAATTGATGCTGCAAGTAGCATTTTCTGCAACGACATTTGGGGCGCTTCCTCCTGTAATATGTCCAAAGTTTAAAATAGATTTTGTATCTGTTTTATATTCTTTTTCTACTTCTTTAATAAAAGAAGCAAGAGCGCTGATAGCGCTTTTTCCCTCATAAAAACTCCTCCCAACATGAGCTGCAATGCCCTTGAAGACAATTCTATAATTTGTAGATCCCATCCTTTCTACCACAAGAGAGCCATCTGGAAGAGCAGGTTCAAAAACAAGTCCCACACTATTTTTTTTTGCATATTCTTGAAGAAGAGGTTTAGAATAAATAGAGCCAATTTCTTCATCGGGAGTAATTAAAATGGTCCATCCAATGTGCTTTGCATGAGAAAAAGATTCAAATGCCTGCAGGGCAGTTAAAAGAATAACAAGGCCTCCCTTCATATCTGCAACTCCAGGACCTACGAGGTAGTTTCCCTCTTTTATGCAAGTTACATGGTGGGAGTACACTGTATCCATATGTCCACAAAGTAGCACTTGAATGTGGGCGGATTCTCTTTTTTGAATAGAGAGGGCAGACCCATTTTTTAGAGTATGTTCTTGCATTTTTCCATCAAAAGTAGAAAAGTGTTGTTTTAACTCTTGTAGCATTAAATTAAGACCGCTCAAGTCATTGGATCCAGATGCGATATTGGCCCATTTTTCTACAAGTGCACTCATTTGTTCTTTTTTTTCATCGATCCGTGCTAGGTAATGCAAATATTTTTTTATCATATGTTTTTAAGTCCTATACTCGCACATTAGATAATTAAGCTAAAATTTGCAAATCATGTTTTGACAAATATCATTGCTTTTTTTTATTAATGGTATATATACACCAACAAGCTCAAGAAGGTGTGTAGCGCCTGCACTTGTTTGTGCGTATAAGAATTGCTTGTAAGGGATCAAATGTTACTTAAGAAAAAAAACAACATTAAAGAGGGATTGCAAGCAAAGCTAAAGAAGTTGCTCATTAAAAAGCGCAACGCCTGTTATATTCTTATTACGTGTACAGAGCCCTCGGATGATGGAAAAATGCAAGTAGAGCTCACTTACGAGGGAGACAAAGGACTTGCGGCCTACCTTATCGACAATGCTCAATCGTTTTTCGAGCAAGACATTCCAGAGTAAAAGCTATGATTCAAGTTGATAGCGTTATTCAAAACTTAGAAGATGCGCATTCTCATAAAGTATACATATCGTTAATGAAGAATTGAGGAAAATCCAGAATGTTTATTATATTATACTGTTCAATAAAAAATGAACAGTATCTTTTACGCAGAGACGCAGAGACGCGGTGGCGTAGAGAGTTACAGATCATTAGCTACTCTAGTTAATCCATCAATAAGCCGTCCTTGCCCAAAATTAAGTACCAGCCCTAGCTTAAGTCTTGTTAATCGTAAATAGGT
>JARLHF010000025.1 GCA_031292375.1 Chlamydiales bacterium | reverse complement strand
ACCACTTTATTTGGATATCCTAAACGGTGTAGAACGCATCATAAATGATAAATTATAAGTCTCCGTGTCTCCGCGTCTCCGTGTTTTAACTATTCAAGTTATTGATTAGCAGATAGTTGAAAATCGAGCTGGCGTTATTTAGAATTAGCTATAAGAGAAAAAATCCCTCTTTTTACTCTGGATAAAAAGCTCATTAAAGCTGCTAAAAAGTTGCAAGTCCCTTTGAGCTGATTTTTAAATGAAGCTTAGAAGGGTTGAAAGGGTTGTAAAAAGTATTCCAAATAAGGTTATGCTAAAGATCGCTCCTGCGTAACCCATTATAATCAAAACACCATCCTTTTCTAGTTGGCCTAGACTAATTAGTACAATAGGAAATGCCGCTAAAATATTAGTGAGAGGTATGGGTATAGGTAATGCTAAGAGAATTGCCAGTACTAAAACGATTAATCCATTTAAGCTTATAAACAGCTTGTTTTCGCTCAAACTTAAAATTCTTGGGCGCATAAATCGTTCTAATAGACTGAAAAGCCATATCGCTTTTTTTCCAATCCTTTCAAAAGATTGGAAAGATAGCGATTTTGATTTTAGCCAAGAGGGAAGTCCTAGCTCTTTTCCAAGAGCGATCCAAAGCCCTAAAAAAGCAAGTACTAGCCCAAAAGGCGTAGAGAGGCCTGGTATGCTTATGGGAAAGGAAAAGGCAAGGCTTATAAAAAAAATCAGGGAAGTATAACCTCTTTTACCTAGTTGTTGTAGGAGATACTCAAGTGAAATTTGAGAATGTTCCTTACTTACATCTATGATCAACTGAAGATGTTTTGATAGGGGTTGATGTGTACTTTCTAATTCCAAAAGAGCTTCTCGTTTAATGACTTTCATTCTAACAGAGTTTTGGGTTTACACACAAACAAGTTCAAGAATTAGTTTTTGACAATGCCTTTAAAAGATATAGGGTAAAATCTTGTAGGGTACTTTTTGACAATGTATCTGCCAATCTTTCCCATATTTTTTTTTGCATCGTATATCATCTCTAAAAGCTCTTTCAATGAGAAGTATCGCCAAAAAAATCACATAGATATAAGGCAGAATATTGCTAAAAAGCGCAGGAAGGCTCCAAAAAAATGCGGCTGCAATTTCTGGCACATAGTGAAAGTGACGTGCGATCTTCCACCATCCAGAGGCTAAGAGCAAGCTTGTTTTTTTTTCGCCCTTAGATGTTGTGTAAGAAGCTATAGTGACCTCTGGTTTCTTATTCCAGATGGTGCACTGGCCATTTTCTTTTCGAATTTTTTGCCTTTGGCGATCTGCTGAAAAATTAATGAAAATAGCTGCGGCCCCAGCTATAAAAATAAGTGTTGATAAAACCAATCCAAGATGGTTGGGATGATTGACCAAGTAGAGTGTAGGTGATGTATAAAAACCAGGAACCCAAACTAAACAGCCCCAGCAAATATAAAACCCTGCTCTATCGTGCATGATATCTAAAGATCTTAAATATCCAGGCTCCCAGATAAAAAACTTCGTAATGTAGATAAACTGTAAGCATACAGCAATTATCATGGAGTCTGAAATTCCATAAAGCTGTTCCTGTTTTGCTGCAAAAGAGAGGAGAATAAGCGGCCAGCTCATCATACCAAAGCGGCAATTTGTAAACATTTTTATATCCCATCCAAAAACGCGCGGATATAGCTCTGTTCCCCAATAGTAATCAAAAATGAATGTTTTAGTTATTCCAGAATCTGTTGTTGAGGGAAAAAAGCGCCCTTTAAAATATAAAAAAAGACAAAAAAGTAGGCTAAAAACATTTAAAGCCCCTAAAATTTCTCCAAAATGGTCATATACAATAGTAGGAGAGAACAATTCTAAAGGGTAGGCTCCTAAATAAAAAAGAAGAAGAGTAATAAGAAAGCAAGCAACACCATTTGATTTGTAGATAGGCTCATTTCCAGAAGGCGTAATGGGACCTGTCCACATTTTTCCAGGCACAAGCTTCATTAAAATAAGCTGTGTAATGGCAAAGGATGAAATAATCGCCCAGGCTGTTGGAGAGCCCCAAAAAACAGGTCCTAAAATAGTGGAAGCAGATGCAATGAATCCATTTTCAGTAATGAAATTCCAAAAAGTAATGAAAGAGCCTTCAAAAGCTGTATTGGTATACCAAAAAACAAATACTAGGGGAGGGCAGATTAAAATTAAAAGAAGGGGGCCAATTATTTTTCGAATCATCAACTATCCAAAATTCTTATGTACAAAAAATAAAGTTATATATTTTTTGTTTTTAACGATAGGAAAAATATACTCGTCAATGGAATCCGAATTTTAATAAAAAGATTTAAACAGAAGATGAGTCAAAGGTCTCTTTAACAAAATAAGTAAGCAAAATCGATATCAGTAAGCAAAAAGGTAACACCCACAGATAGGTTAAGAAGGTTGGAGATGCTTTTGTAATGAAAAACTGAGGCAAAAATAACAAGAGAGAGTTAAAAAGAAATACAAAAGTATTGATAACTCCTAAGGCCACTGCACGTATGCTATTAGTGGCAAGTTCGCTTGCACATGTGTAGTATAGCATAGAACCCGATAGCAAAAATCCAGTAAAGAACGCAACGATCCTGATAATAATATAAGTGTCTATATCAAAATGAGGCAAATAAATTCCTAGTAGCAAAAACATTGTCCCTAGAACCAGGGTAACATGAATAATTAATTTTCTAGATTTAAATCTATTTGAGAGCCAGCCAAGTAGGGGAGTGCCAACTCCAATACCTGTAAAAATAAGACCACTCATAATTAATGCATCTGTGGTTTTTACAGAATAAAACTTTTCCACATCCATATACCAAAAACTTGCATAAGCAGAAAGTACGCCAAAAGATGTTGCTGCACTAAGAGCACATAACCAAATTTGTTTATTTTTAAGTACTAAAGACAAGCTTTTCTTGAGTGAAAGGGGCTTATTGAGTTCTGTTGTGGGAGGGCTTGAAATGAATATAAGCGAAAAACATAACAGGATAAATCCACAAATTGCCAATTCTTGGTAGATAGCTTGCCAAGTGAGTGTTTGTAGTGCCAAAACCAAATAATAATGAATGATTGCAGCTAATATACAAGAAAAAGATTGTGTTAATCCAAATAAAATAGGAAACATTTTCGCAGAAAACCATTGAGATGTAAGTTTAGCTGCAGCTAAAAATGCAAAAGAAGCACCTATCCCTTGGATGAAGTTAGATAAAGAAAAAAGAAATAGGTTAGTTGAAAAAGAAAGTGTTAAATTACCAAGAGCCAATAAAAAAAGCCCACTGCCTACAACAAAGCGAATATTATATCGATCAAGTAGATAACCTGCAGGAATTTGCATACAAGCAAAGCCTGCAATAAATGAGCCTACAGCGTAAGCTACACCTATATCTGATGCATGAAGAAACGATTTAATTGTATCGGAAAAAACAGCGCCTGCAGTGTTGAGAAAAAACGCATACACAACAAACAGTGTTGCGATAAACCAAATGAATGTTCCTTGTAGTATTTTTTTCATGAATATCCTATAATGTAATTTTTAGATAGAAGCAATAAATATATCAGGGAGTTTAATTATAATGTCTCATCCTAATCCAAAATTTATGAAGCGTGCAATTGAATTGAGCGCTCAAGCAGGACTCGTAGAAAAAAGTGGCGGCGTCTTTGGCGCTGTTATTGTAAAAGGTGATAAAATTATCGCTGAGGGCTATAACAGGGTAATCAAAGAAGCTGATGCTACCTGTCATGCTGAAATTGATGTCATTCGCAAAGCTGGAAAAGCTCTTGGCAGCCCTCATCTTGATGGCTGTATTTTATACACAAGCGCTTATTGTTGCCCTATGTGCCTGTGTGGGGCTTATTGGGCTCAAATCAAGGAAATCTATTATGGAGCTACAGTTGAAGACTCTAAAAAGTATGGGGATTTTCTAGATGTTGATTATTACAAAGAAATGTGCTTACCTGATAAAGATAAACGAGTCAAAATAAGAGAATTTATGAGGGAAGAAGCCGTTGAAGTTTGGAAAAAATTCTCTCAAATGCCCGATAGAGCACATTATTAACTTTGTGCACTATTTATCTTGTATATTTAAAACTCGCATTTTCAAACAATTGATTAATAGTTTAGCATTTTTAGAAAGCTCTTCTCCCTTTGGGCTAGCTGCAACAATGCGATAAGGGATGGGGTCATGTTTTATATGACTAAGTCGTAAAAGGTCTTTGCGATAAGGAACTTCTACTAAATAGTCAGGGACTAGTCCCACTCCCACGTTTGAAAGTACAAGATTGACAATAACTTCCCAACTGCCAACATCCATGTGTGTGAAAAGTTCTTTTCCATAATTTTTTTCGAAAGTTTTTTTCAGTGCATTTGCCTCAACGCTATGTTCAGAAAGAATACATTGAGTGATCGGTGTTTTTGCAGGTCTTTTAATAGATTCATAGACGTGGAAAAAACCGCTATGAATTAATTCACAGTCATAGGCTAACAGATCCTGTCCATCTGTCATCAAACCGAATTCCACCCTTCCTTCTTTTAGTGCATTCTTAACAATTTCTGGTCTTCCTGTAATGAACTTGGCAGATATACTTGGAGCATGTTTTTGAAATTCAGCTAAGGCATTAGGAAGAAAGGACACAGCAATGCTATAAAAGCATGCAAACTCCACTTTGCCTTTATAGACACTGTTTCCATCAGCAAACGTATTGTTAACGTCGTCAATATAGTAAAACAGCTGCTTACTGGAGGCAAAAAGAGCTTTACCCTCTGGTGTTAATTTGATGAGGTTTCTTTTATGAGTAAGTAGCTTACGTTGAAAATGCTGCTCTAACTTCATAATGCCCTGACTTACAGCGGATTGTGTAACGTGATTTTCTCTTGCTGAGGCAGTGATGCTTTCCAACCTAATAGCATCATAAAAGTACTTAAGGTGGACTAAATTAAAGGTCATGGTGAATAGCCATTAAATTTTCTTATCGATTTAATTAAATCTATTAATTTTATTTATTTCAAGAGGTTTGATACTATTTAGGAAGAATCACAATAAACAACCGTTAAAGATTTTAAATATGCTAGAAAATTACTCAGAACAATCTATAAAAGACAATTGTCCACATTGCGACAGAACGTGTTGGGCTTTTGATTATATATTAAAAGAATCAAGCTATTTCACCATACTCTGTGATGCCAATCCTTTAATTGAAGCTCATTTATTGATTATTCCAAAAAGGCACGTTAGCTGCATTGCAGAATATACTCCTGAAGAATTTGTTGAATTTAAGAAGTTGTATTCATTAATCAGCGAATGGATTTGTAAAGAGTACGGATCTATTGCAACTTTTGAGCATGGTAAAATTGGACAAACAGTTTTTCATTCACATGTTCATCTAATGCCTTTTTTAGGGCAAGCAGAAGAAATTGTTCCTGAAGGAATGAAAAAATTAAATTCATTACAATCTTTAGATAATCTTTTCAATGTCTTTCAAGAAGAAGGTCAATATCTCTTTTTTTCTTTAGGTTCTAAAATGTGGACAGTAGATACTTCTATAGGGCGTCCTCGCTTCTTTCGTGATCGTTTTGCAAAAGCCCTTAGGCGAGTAGAAAGAGGTAATTGGAAAGAAATGCGTAAAAATCCTCAGTTATTGGCAACTAGAGATATAGAAAACAAACGCTGTCAAGACAAGTTTAACTTATCTTTAAAGGATGGTATATGAAAGAAGATTGCTTTCATTTGGGTATAAAAGGTCTTATGTTCAATGACAATGGCAAAGTTTTGCTTTTGAAAAGAGCTAAAGAAGGCTACTGGGATCTTCCTGGAGGACGTTTGCAAAGAAAAGAATCTCAAAAAGATGCCCTAAAACGTGAGATAGAAGAAGAGATTGGTTTTTGCAATATTGACAGCGTTGCCCACTTTATCACCCTTTTAACAAATATTCGTATTGCAATGCCTAATAGTGATCTTGGCTTAATCCTATCGATCTATAGCTGTAGTGTTCCATCTTCTTTTACACCTCTTCTAAGTAGTGAACATGTTGATTTTGCTTGGTTCACTGCATCTGAGGCCGCAAACCTATTGCACAATTACCCAGCTGAATTCGCTCACAAGCTTACATCCCTAGAGATTATGTGAATATATACCGATTTGATGCCTCTATAATTTGCAGTTGATGTGATTTACTTGAAGTTTGTTTTGCATATACTTATACCAATCATCAAGTGGAGTTGTGTCTTTTAAATATTGCATCATTTCTATAAATTCGTTAGTAGTAAATGAAAGATCGAGAGGTGAGCTTAGCATATACATAGCCTGATGATGAGCATTAGTATCTCGCACAGTAACTACGCTTCGCGCTATTACAATTTTTGCAATTTCTGTGGGAAGGGTGTCCTTTGTAACTTCTTTCATACCCTGTACAAAAGAGATTGCTTGATCGCATGAATACATATATCTGCTTTGTTGAATTTCAAAGCAGACACAACATAGTGAATATTGAACGGGCATTATCATAAATAAAGTTCACTTAAACTAATGCATTACAGTGCGCTAGATACTACTTGAAGGTCTTTTCCAGAGGATTCCATTGCAAAAGAATTTGACTCAAACCCAAACTTTTTGTAAAACTCTAACACGCTTGCGTTATCTTCCCATCCAGATAAATTTACAGAGGTATATTCTTCAGTTCTAATGTATTCAACCAAGTGATTCATTACCAAGGTGCCAATTTTTTGGCGTTGATGCTTAGGATCTACATGAATATCAAAGATTGAGCCCATTCTGCCATTTCCTACAAAACAGCCATACGCTATCAATTCTTCATTCTTTTTAACACAAACTATGTGGTCTGATTTACACAGAACCTTGTTCCATATTTTATCAGTACGCTCAGCCCAATCTACACTTTTTCTTAACTTATTGAGTTCTTGAAAAGTTACTTTTTCTTTAAATTCTAAAAAAGTTAATGTTTCAGTCGATTGTCCATTTTCAGTGAGATTAAGGATGCAAATATTTCGAATGGAGGGTTCTGAGTCACTTTTAAGCCATTTTATAAGATACGTTCCCAGCATTCCCAAGGAGAGTCCTATAACAAAAGGAATTGCATTTTTCTTAGAAAACTCTATAATGCTTGACATAGAACTTGTTGACATAACTCACCATCAAATTTAAAAGGCAATAGAGCGTAACTAGAAATACAAATAATTACAATTAACAATATTTTTTGAACTAATCAAGATTCAAGAAATCCTTTCTTTTCAGCTAGGAGCAAAGCATAGGCAAAAAAAGGATCTCTGACATAGGCAGTTATTTTTTGCTTATTTACAATAAGCTCTGTTTTACCCGCACAAAAAATATCGATGACGTGGTCTTTTGAAAGAAGAAGATTTGAAGCTATGATCTCTTCATCATCACGCGTGGTTTCTTCTACCTCGCCAATTTTTGCAAAAAATGCCTTAAGATAGTTGGTAAAAACACCGCTATCGACGGCAATGGTTCCTAAGGGAAGAATTTTGGTGACCTTATATCCTGTTTCTTCCTTGACTTCTCTTCTTGCAGCAGCTTCTGATGTCTCACCTTTGTTTCTTCCTCCTCTTGGCAATTCAATTTCCCAGCTTCTTGTGGCATGTCTGTAAATCAAGTTAACTAATATTTCATTGTTTGGAGTAACTGCAAGCACTACAACACCTGCTGGCCCATCTAGACCTTTTTTAGAAAGAAATCGATTATACGTTGTGTGTTCTCCAGAAGGCAAAATGAGGGCATCTCTAATCCAGAGCCAAAACCTATCTTCTGCTACAATACCAACAGGTTGATTAAACTGCTTTTGAATGGCTCTCATTACTTGCAAATCATCAATAAGTTCCATTTCATTCTTTTTCCAATCGCCTTTTGGTCCAAAGGCCTCTGGATATTGCTCATAGAGCTCTAAATATCTTGTGATGCTTTGTTCATTTGCTAGAAGGTTGCCTGAGAAGCTTTTAGTAAGAATAATGATAGCAAAACAAAAAATGGTTAGAATACAAAAACTTTTACTCGATGGATTAGTTTTAAAAATCATTCTGCTCATAAAATGCCAAGTTCTTTAAGTGTGTTTTTTAACTGCTTTGGATTGAGATAAAGAATACCTTTAATTCCACAATCTTGGGCGCCAAGAACATTTTCAGCTCGGTCATCGATAAACAAACACTCTTCTGGTTTTAAGTGATAAAGAGAGAGAAGAGTCTGATAAATTAGAGGGCTTGGCTTAGAGGATTTGATTTGAAATGAAGCTACTTTTCCATCAAATTTCTTGAAGAGATCATAA
This sequence comes from Chlamydiales bacterium, assembly GCA_031292375.1. Lineage (NCBI taxonomy): Bacteria > Pseudomonadati > Chlamydiota > Chlamydiia > Chlamydiales > Chlamydiales bacterium. Next base: position 6,847 of record JARLHF010000025.1, on the reverse strand, counting down.
ATTTCATTTAATTCGTAAAAAATCTCTTGTGGTGTATTAGAGAGGCTATATATTTTATATCCCTTGCTTTTAAGATCATCCAAAATCCTTTCCATTTCTGCAACAGGGCGTAAAAGTTGAGGAAGTTGGTTTATAAAAAGAATAAGCTGGTCTCTATCATAGTGAAGGGATAAGTGGTTAAGTAAATCTTCGCGTGAAATTTTTCCTGCATCATAATCTGTCCAATAGGATGAATTAAAAATATGAACTAACTCATCTGGAACGCTGTCACTATTTTCAAAAACTTGAGATAGAAACTTTTGAGGAGCCCATTCAAGCAAGACGCCTCCTAAATCAAAAACAATGTTTTTGTAGTTTTCATGAACGCTAGGGGATTGAGCAGTTAGTGCACTGATACAAAGAGACATAAAAATTTGAGAAAAGCTCTTAATTAGATTCATACGCGCTTATTTGAGTTTAGGAAGAGATAATAAAACAGATGGTTTAAGTGAACAGAACTTATTGCTGCAAAAGTAGTTATCCGTGATTTAGTAATTTCTTAAATAACTAGATACTATCTATGAATTTGGAAATTTCGTCGACAACAAATATTTGCGCCCTACATACTTAAGTTTTACTTGAAAGATATATCTTAAAGGATACGATAAGGGACTACAGTCTAGAGATATTGATAAGGCAAAGGAGTATTTAAAGGAATAATGGACTTCGCAAAAATGATTGAAAATTTATCCAGAATCCCCTCTAACCTTGAGTCATTTAAATTCAAAACCCAGGTTATCGGATAGGGCTTGTGCAATATTAGGGAAAAAAAATAAGGCAAATGCGCAAAATACAATATCAAATGATTGGTTTGGAAACAAAAGATGTTCTGCATCCATTTGGTATAGCTCAATCCAGGGAAATATAACGTTTTTTGTAGCCTCTCTGATCATTTTGGAACTTAAGTCAATTCCTACGGCTCTTCCCTTTGGGCCCACTATCTTTGCAGCAGGGAATAACACAGCTCCCTTACCTGTAGCAACATCTAATATATTGTTATTTACAGAAGGTTTTACAAGTTCTACTAAACGCTCTCCAAAGTAATCAAAAAAAGAGCATCCCTTCTCTCCATAACCAGAAGAGGCACGATCAAAAACATTTTTAATCCAGGCTTTGTACTCTGTCATTTTTAATTCATTTGAGTATATAATCGGGGCTCTTTTAACCCTCTAGAGAAGTTATAGCATATTGGAAAATTAAAATGAAAAAATATAGATGTTATATTGTTGCATTAGTCTTGCTACTCCTTTTTGTAATCCCTTGTAGTGGATGGGTGCAAGACTCTGTTAAAGAAGAGCTTAAATTGATTCTTGATGGGATTCAAGATCTAGTCGAAAGGAGAAATGTAAATGAAAGTACCCCTCTCATTATTGCCATTGGGGGGTGCCCAGGTGTTGGGAAAAGTACAATTTCACAAATTTTACAAACAGAATTATCCCATCTAGGCATAGTTTCTGTTATCCTCAGTTTGGATCATTATGGACTTGGTCAAAATGAAAGAAAACAGTTTGCAAGTGAATTAGATCCTCGAAGAATTCAATGGAATAAACTTCATAATACTCTGAAAGATATTTGCAAGGGTAATACGGAAATTATTAAACCAACCATTAATCAGCTTACCAAAGAAATGAGTCAAGAAACTCTTCAGCTTGCCAATGTTAGTTGTATTCTCTTTGAAGGCGCTTATACTCTGGGTGACTTTGCTCCGATGAATTTTTTACAATATGCTGATCTCTCAATATACTTAGAATCATCTTTAGAAAATATTTATAATTGGAAATGGCAACGAGAATTAAAAAAACCTATACCACGCCATTCAGAGGCTTTTTTTTGTCATATGATGGAAATTTTAAAAGACTTTGCTTTCCATGTTTATCCAACAAGAAAAAATGCAGACCATATTATTCATATAGATTTTTTTCATCGCTATTCAATTACAAACAATGACGCTATAAAGAATACTCCTCTACCAAACTTTACTACATTACGCTTAGAAACGCTTTCTTATCACACACAAACAAAAGAAGGATCATCAAAATGACTTTCCTTAGGAATAATATTTTTAAATGGTATGTTATTAATTTTAATATTTGCTTATATGCATTACTTGTTATATTGCTCAATATCAATGTTTCGGCAACAGAAACTTGCTGCAAAGAGAAAATTTTAATATATGCGCATGAGGCTGATGAAGAGTTAGAGCAAAATAAAAACTCTTCTTTAGCCGTGGTCTTATTTGAATTTACAGCAAAAAAAGGTACTCTTGTACGCCTTGAAGGGGATGCAGCTCCGTATGCATTGACTCCTGGAGATGTAGTCTTTCCAGCCTGTTCAGGGGGAAAAAATCGCTCTCAAACACTTTGGAATCTACTCCGTCCATATAATGACAAAATCACTTTGATGCCACCACATGCCACGCGCTATGGTTTTGATCCCTATAATGCTCGTTCAAATTGGCATCGGACATCTTTTGCTCAAAAAAAGGATGAGTTTGTTTTGTGGGTAGGTATAGAAAAATGTCAAAAATTTGGCTGGAATATCTTTGAGAGCTGGCTGTCAAAACCAGAGGGTACTCCTGATGAACTTGCTATAATGCTTGAGTATTATAACAAGCACTATTATAACCCGAACCTTTCTCCTGGAACAAAAAGAATTTATATTGTTTTTGCAAAAAATGCTCACGTTCATCTCTATAGGCTTAATCAAACAAATAAATCTTTAGAAGACGTTGTGGTCCTGTTTTTTCCTCTAAAAGATTTGATTGCACATCCCTTGCCATCATGGAATACTTATCCACGTAGTGTTAAATCGTATAGAGAACTTGCTAACATTTTGAAATGCTATTTAGATTTTAGTAAGTTATGTACAAAGCATATGGAGTGTTGTTTTCTCCATAACGGCCTTGTTCTCTAATTGCGCGCAAGAAACTCTTTTTTATTGAAACGATATGCAAGGAAAACTTTGGAAGTAAATTTTACAATATATTATTCTCCACATTTTAATGAATGACGAGGAATAAAGTGAGCACAATAAACAAAATCATACTCGCTTCGATCTTTTTTTCAGCATCTTCTCTTTATGCTAATGGCTTTGTGATTGAAAGTGGTCAAACTGTTAACAATCAAACTATGAGTGATGTAGGAGATGTGGGCATTGTAGAGGTAGGAGGAACCATACATGCCGGAGGAAGTATGGACGGAGTTGACATGAATGCTGCAGATCAATCCCTTTACAACTACGGCACAATCATTCCAGGAACTTTTGCTACATCTGTAGTCTCTATAGCTGATAATGTTCTAATTTTAAATGAAGGTACAATCTCCGCTGGAGAGTTCTCAAATTGTATTGATTGTAGTGGAGCTCATGCTGTAATCACAAATACAGGACTGATTTCAACGAGCGGCGCTAATGGTGTCATTATCAGTACTACAGGGGGAATAAATACCATGATAACAAATCATGGTATTATTTCGGTAGGAGTTGATGGAACAGGAATTTCTACTTTTGCTTCCAATTCTATCATCACAAATACAGGAACTATCTCAGGGGGTACAGGAGCAGTAGGTATTTATGATGATACTAATGCGGCAAATGCACAAATTACAAATAATGGCACTATTTCCTTAAGTGGTAATAATACAACTGGTATTTTCAGCCTAGGCTCATCAGCAACTATAACAAACACGGGAAAACTCTATGTTGCTGGGTCTAACACTACTGCTCTTTCCTGCGGCGGCGCAGGTGCATCTGTAACCAACTCCGGACAAATTGTAGGGCTTACAGCCCTGAGTCTTACAGGAACTACTCCCTCTCTTAGTTTATTGAAAACTTCCAATATTCAAGGTTCTGTTTCTGTACCAAATGATGTTCTTGCCCTCAGTGTTCAAACAGGTTTGAACTTGGCTTTAACTCTTGATAGTGATAGCAGAGGCTTTGGCCTCTTAAATATTGAAGCTCCTTACGTCGTACGATCTGATCCTGTGATTGCTGTTATTGACCCAACGGGCTTGGCTATGCAGTCGGATGTCACAGCAGATCTCTCTGACTCTGTTTTAAATGGTCTGCATCTACATCGTACTCGTTTTTGTGATTGTGGTTTATGGACAGAGGGCATTGGTAGCTACAGAACGCGCAATGCACAGCCCGATACCCTCTCCTATACAGACTTTGTAGCGGGACTCTTAATTGGGTATGACACTTTTATAGCCAACCAAGCTGTTTCTGTTTTTGGCGGATGTAGTTACGCCGAAGCAAATATTAAAGCCTCCCCCCAACAAGCTAATATTACTTTGGGCTGCGCTGGGTTAAGCTATGATAGTTGTATCTGTGGTACATCATTAAGCTTAGCTGTCATGGGTGGTTATTTATATTGGAAGAATACACGCGTCGTCATGAATAACTTAGCTTCAGGTGGAATGGATAAAGGCAGAGCTTATATCAATGGAGGACTTATTTCCGCAGATATCTCCTTAGGCCATGGTTTTCCTTCACTATTTTGTCATCCCTACCTTATTTTTGACGTACGTTACGCTGAACTCTTTTTAGGTAACTACGCTGAAACGGGGTCTCTTGCAGACTTAACGGTTTTTGATAGAAATGTAGGACTAATTACAACTCGTCTAGAGATTGCTTTTTGGCGTACACAATGTTTAGGCTTTTTGGAGCCCTTTATTGGTATATTTGGTCGATACCAAGTAGCTGGAAGAGGAGTTAAGGCAGAGCTCTTGGATATAGAATTCCGCTTCAATCAAGCAGGCCCTCTTAATCTTGTTGCGGGTCTGATTGGTTTGCGAGGTTCAAAGATTATAGGCCGCTGGAATAGCTTTTTCAATATCGAAGCAAGCTTTGATAATGCAAAAAGTACTCGTATTTTGGCAGAATTGGGTGTAAAGTTTTAGCAAGCCATCTAAAACTCACACTATCAAGAATGGTGTTGTATGCTTGCTATGTACTCATGTACTTTTTTCAAGTCATTGAAAGACTTACTCTGATGGTACAATCCTACAAGATCAAAAAATGTCTTTAGGCGAGAGTCTACGCTACCTTGTTGCATTTGTCTGAGTATAGCTAAATTACGCTCCACATTGTCTCTTTCAGGTGCATGGATCTTTATAAGATAATCATCTTTGATCCTTTGAAAATACGTGTTTCTAATGTCACTTCGTTTCCTTAAGCTATTAATACTTTGATGTAGAGTGTTGTCTGTAGGTCCCCATTGTATATTTTCGCCTTTTGTTTTTATATGACCTTGTTCGTCTATTGTAATCTGGTCATGGAATAACAAGATGGCTATGACTAATAGAATTTCATTAGAAGACCACTTGTCGTTAACTGATGGGGAGTTTGGCTGATATTTTGGGACATAGGAGCATAGTTGATTTAAGTCATCAACAGAGTTACTTGAAAGATACTGTTTTATAAGATTGAAAGGAGCTTTTAGGTGAAAATTTATACTCTTATTTTCCATCTCTTCGGGCTCTTCGAATGTTTTTAAATTAAATATTTCACCATAATCAAGAGGAAAAGCTTCTGATAAAGATTTGTCTAACAAATGTGAAAGAAAAAAGTCCCTAATATTCTCAACTATTGGGCTTTCGGCGAAGAACTGCATATCTTTTTTTATCTGATTCCAATATATTTTCTTATGCGATTCTAGCTTTATATAAGTATCTTGATTTATTTTAACACCCCCACGGGAGAGTATAGAGGCTAGTAGAAATACTTTTTTTTCCGTACTCCAATAACAGGCTCTGAATGATTGTGTTACTTGAATAACATTTGTTCTTTTTAAATGAGGCTCGTCATGAGTTAAATGAGGCTTGTTATGAGTATCTTCTGTATCAGAATAGAAGCGGTAACGGTTAGGCTCAGGATAACTCTGAATAGCATTTTGAATTGTAAAACTTTGAGTTTGTTGTTGAGGTATCTCTAAATTATTTGGTACATAGCTGCCATCAAAAGATCGCTGAAAAGATAGAATAGGAGGGATGGAAGAAAAAAATAAAGGAGGAGGAGCAATCCCGTCGCTAGAGCAAAAAACATTCTGAGCTACGGCAGTTAAGTTTTCTTGCGCACCATTTGAATTAGAAACAGAATAGAAGTGGTGATGGTTAGGCTCAGGGTAACTCTGGATAGCATTTTGAATTGTAGAAGTTTGAGTTTGTTGTTGAGGTATCTCTAAGTTATTCGGTACATAGCTGCCATCAAAAGGTGGCTGAGAAGATAGAATAGAGGGGATAGAAGGTGGTAGAGAAAAAGAAAGGCAAAGCGAAGGGGAAGGAGGAGGGGAAGGAGGAGGAGTAATGCAGTCGCTAAAGCGAAAAATACTCTGAGCTATGGCAGTTAAGTTTTCTTGCGCATCATTTGAATTAGAAACAGTGGGCATAGAGCATGTTACTCTGGGGTCATTTAAAGAAGGAATTCTATTTGCCATAAAGCACCTTTAATATTAAAACATAGCAATATTTAATTATAATAAAAGATTTTAGTCAACAATAAATTATTAAGATTGCAATAATCTAAACTTTAAAAACTCCAGAGGCTAAGACTTTTTCTCTTAGTTGACCAAGTATTTAACGCCAGCTCGATTTTCAACTATCTGCTAACCAATAACTTGAATAGTTAAAACACGGAGACGCGGAGACACGGAGACACGGAGACTTATAATTGGTCCAATTCACCCACATAGGTTACAGTTTGATTCACCAACATAGGTAACAGTTTTGTCTTTATGAGAGATAAAAATTCTAATCTTAAAGACATAAACTGATTCACCAACATAGGTAACACTCCTAAAATAAAGGTCATT